>JASHTQ010000055.1 GCA_030040475.1 Streptosporangiaceae bacterium | reverse complement strand
CGCGGCCGGGGCTGGCTCGGTCCTGGGCGCGCGGCCGTGGGCTGGCGCGCCTGGATGCCGCCGCGGGCGGCTTGCGGGGTTGTTCCGCAAGGCCGCCCGCGGCCGCAGCGCTGCTACTTGCTGGCTTTTACTTCTCGGCTCTACTTCTTGGCGGCAGGCTTGTCGCCGTTGACGAGGGCCTTAAAGTCGGCGCCCGCGCGGAACTTGGGCACCGAGGAACTCGGCACCTGGATGGTCGCACCGGTGGCCGGGTTGCGGGCCGTGCGAGCCGGGCGCTCGCTTCTCTCGAAGACGCCGAATCCGGTGATGGCGACCTTGTCGCCACTTGCCACGGCGGACTGGATGGCGTCGAGGACAGCGTTCACGGCTTCGGTCGCGGATTTCTTGTCCCCCAACCGACCCGAGATCGCGTCGATCAGATCACGCTTGTTCATTCTTCACTCCTGCGCTTCCCCCACGGGAGGTCGCGTGGGCTCCGTACCAGGGATCGCGACCTCTGACCTGCCCGAAAGTAGGCGATCAAGAGCCGTTGCACAATAACCACGGCCACATTGGCCGGCGTGTCGGCGAAGATCACACTCCCGGGGATGCGCTCGGTACACGCCGAATAGCCAAATGTCGAGCATCGGCTACTTTCTGCTTCATTCAGGTAACCAAACGCCAATTCGTCCCGTAGGGCGCCGGTGCGGGCTGACCGCATGACCACAGCGATCGTCGATCGTCGTGAGTATGGCAGCAACGATGGACCATCATCGTGGTTGAGCGCGGACGGCTGTCGTTGTGCCGTACCGGTCGTATCCCGAGGGAGGGCGGCGTGAGCGCCTACGTGATATCCAGGGTGTCGATCCGCGACGCCAAGGCGATGGAGCGCTACGTCGCCGACGCCCCGGCGACGGTGGCCGGGTTCGGCGGACGGTACCTGGTCCGCGCCAACGCCGCCACCGCCCTGGAGGGCAGCTGGGACGACGACCGCATCGTGGTGCTCGAGTTCCCGACCAGGGAGGCCGCCCTGGCCTGGTACCACTCGCCGGCCTATCGCGAGTTGCGGGACCTGAGATGGGCGTCGGCCGACGCGGTGGTCCTCCTTGCCGACGGCGCCGAGCCGGACGTGTCCTCCGCGTGATGGCCCGGCTCAGAAGATGAAGCCGACGCCCCGGTAGGTGAACTTGGTGGCCGCGGTGGCCTGGCTGCTCACCCCGCCGACCGTGACGGTTACCGCCACCGTCCCGGTTCCTGCCGGGTCGACCACGTAGATGTCATCGCCGCGCACGAACTCGACCACCGCAGGCTTCCCGCCGAAGGTGACGCTGAGGGGGCACCGCGCCTGGCCCGCCGGGCAGGACAGGTCGGTCGCGGTGATGATCACCGGCGTGTCCCCGTACACCGGGCCGGTGTCCGGCCGCAGCGCTGTGATCACCGGCCCGCTCACCGAGATCGACAGCGGCGCGCTGACCGTGGCCTCGCCATCGGTCACGGTGATGGTGAAATCGTAGGTGCCGGTCACGTCGGGTATCCCGGAGATCACCCCGGTCGTGGCATCCAGGCTCAGCCCGGGCGGCAGCGACCCGGCCGTGACCGACCAGGTGTACGGCGTGAAACCGCCGTATGCGGCCAGCGCCGCGGTATACGCCTCGCCGCCGGTGGCCGCCGGCAGGCTGGTGGTGCCGAACGTCAGCGGCGAGAAGGGTACGCTGCCGAAGTCCCAGCCCCATAGCTGGTTGTCGGGTGTCTGCCCGGCGGGGTTCTGCAGGTTGGTGGTATCGAGCCCTTGCTCGAACGACAGCCCGTTGACCGGCCCGGAGTCGGTGAGCACGAACGGATCGCTGAAGTTGGTGTCGCTGCCGTTGATCAGCGGGACGTAGGAGCTGTAGATCGACTGCGAGGAATCCACGATCCAGACGGTCTTGGCGGACACGCCGCAGGGCTGAACGGAGACCACGGTCCCCTGCTGGGCGGTGGAGGGGACGCCGACGCACATCCCGGTCGGAGCGCCGTACGGGGCGTACTGAAGCTCGAACGCCTGGTCGTCCGGCACGCCGTTGCATTGGGCGGCGTCGACGCCCACCTCGCAGCCGTAATGCAGTGCCACGCCGGCCGAGACCAGGCCAGCCTGGAAATAGTCGGACACCGGCTCCAGGCCGCTCGTGGTGAAGTCTTCCCCCGGATACCCGACGCTGGCGGGGTAGGTGACGACAGGGTCGCCGACGGCCTGGCCCGGCGCGTAGAGAATGAAACCCGGGCTGGCAAAGGTGCTGTTCACCAGGCTGAACATATCGATGCACTGGACGCCGCATTCGTCCGTAGCTGCATTGGCGGGCAGAGCCGCCGCGGCGGCACCTCCGGCCAGCGTCAGCGCCGCCGCGGCCGCGAGGACCTTGCTCCTGATCGTCATGCCTGGCTCCCCTCCCGGGCTTCGGTCAACGAGATGCCCGGGCGCGGCAGTCACTGAAACCGTCCCAGACCGGTTCAAGTATGGACATGCCAGGTTTGCCGCGAGTGGCCTTCAGGTAACGTCTTGGCCTCGTGTCGCGCACACGCGCTTGCCGGGCAGGCGATCCAGGTGGTGACGATGAGGAAGGTGCGACGACCCGGAGGAGCGGCCAGTCCCGGCGTCCGGGCGTTCCGGCGCGTCCGGGCGTTCCGGCGCGGTCGGGAGCGGGAGCGGCCCGCCCGCATGACAGCACCGATGCCGCATGACCGCAACCATGCCCGCATGACCGCAACCATGCCCGCATGACCGCAACCATGCCCGCATGACCGCAACGATGTAAGTTCGTGGCGGTTATTACCGCTACACCCTTACATCGTTGCGCTTGGTTGGCGGGCGGGCCGGACGGCGGCTGGGTCAGGTGGTGACGGGGAGAAAGGCGGGGCGGGACTGCTCGAAGGCGGTGATCTCGTCGACGTGGCGGAGGGTCAGGCCGATGTCGTCCAGACCCTCGATCAGGCGCCAGCGGGTGTAGTCGTCGATCTCGAACGGGGCGACGATGCCGGCGGACTCGGCGAGCACGCTGCGGCCGTCGAGGTCGACGGTGATCTCGGTCGCCGGATCGGCCTCCACGGCGTCCTGCAGGGCGCTCACCGTGGCCTCGGGCAGGATCACCGGGAGCAGGCCTGCCTTGGTCGCGTTGCTGCGGAAGATGTCGCCGAACCTCGGCGCGACCACCGCGCGGAAGCCGTAGTCGGTCAGCGCCCACACCGCGTGCTCGCGGGAGGAGCCGATGCCGAAGTCCGTGCCCGCAAGCAGGATCGTCGCGCCGGCGTAGTCCGGCTGGTTGAGCACGAACGAGGGATCCTCTCGCCACGCGGCGAACAGGCCCTCGGCGAACCCGACCCGGCTGACCCGCTTGAGGTACTCGGCCGGGATGATCTGGTCGGTGTCCACGTTGCTGCGCCGCAGCGGCACCGCGCGGCCGGTGTGGGTGGTGAACGGTTCCATCGGGGTTGTCTCCCTGTCACAGATCGGCTGGCGCGGTCAGGTATCCGGTCACGGCGGTGGCCGCGGCGACCTCGGGCGACACCAGGTGGGTGCGGCCGCCCTTGCCCTGGCGGCCCTCGAAGTTGCGGTTTGAGGTGGACGCGCTGCGCTCGCCCGGGCCGAGCTTGTCCGGGTTCATGCCCAGGCACATCGAGCAGCCCGCCGACCGCCACTGCGCGCCCGCCGCGGTGAACACCTTGTCCAGGCCCTCCGCCTCGGCCTGCGCGCGTACCTGCATGGAGCCCGGCACGACGAGCATCCGCAGCGACGGGGCGACCCGGCGGCCGAGAAGCACCGAGGCGGCGGCCCGCAGGTCCTCGATCCTGCCGTTGGTGCAGGAGCCGACGAAGACCGTGTCCACGGCGACCTCGCGCAGCGGCGTGCCCGGGGCCAGGTCCATGTAGGTCAGCGCGCGCTCGGCGGCGGAGCGCTGAACCGGATCGGCGAACGAGGCGGGGTCGGGCACGGACGCGTCCAGCGGCAGCGCCTGCGCCGGGTTGGTGCCCCAGGTCACGTACGGCGTCAGC
>JASHTQ010000515.1 GCA_030040475.1 Streptosporangiaceae bacterium | reverse complement strand
TCGAATCGCGCGGGGCGCGGGCGGTCGACGTCATCGAGTGGGAGGACGTGCTCGGTGACAGCCCGCGCATTCCGGGGTTACCTCTGCATAGGAGAGTGAACGATGTTCGGTTACCGTGTTCCCGCGCCCGACCAGGCGATGCTGGTTTCCGGCGGTAAGTACGGCATGAAGGGTTCCCCGTTCCGGGTGGTGATCGGCCACGGCGCCTTCGTCACGCCCGGGGTGCGCAAGGTCCGGTACCTGACCCTGTCCATGCAGGAGGCCGAGGTGGCCGAGACCTGCGTGACCAAGCAGGGCATCTCGCTGAACGTGCGCGCGGTGATCGCCTTCAAGGTCGGCAACGACGAGGAGTCGATCGTCAACGCCGGCCAGCGTTTCCTCTCCGACCAGGACCAGATGTCCGTGCTGACCGGGCGGATCTTCGCCGGCCACCTGCGCTCGATCATCGGCTCGATGACCGTCGAGGAGATCGTCACCGAGCGGCAGAAGCTGGCCACCGAGGTCCTTGACGGATCCAAGGCGGAGATGGCCACGATCGGCCTGATCGTGGACTCGCTGCAGATCCAGTCGATCGACGACATGGGCGCCGGGTACATCGCCGCGATGGCCGCGCCGAACAACGCCGCCATCCAGCGGCAGGCCAAGATCGCCCAGGCGCAGGCCGACCAGGCGGCGGCGGAGGCGCAGCAGGCGTCGGCGCGCAAGCAGGCCGAGTTCGCCAGGGAGACCTCGGTCGTGCAGGCACAGTACAAGGCCGAGGTGGACAAGGCGCAGGCCGAGGCCGCCCAGGCCGGCCCGCTGGCGCAGGCGAACGCCCAGCTCGCGGTCATCAATGCCCAGGCCGAGCTGGCCAGGCAGCAGGCCGAGCTGCGCCAGCAGCAGCTGGTCTCCGAGGTGGTCAAGCCCGCGGAGGCGGAGGCCGAACGGATCCAGATCCTGGCGAAGGCCGACGCCGAGCGCACCCGCATCCAGGCCGAGGCGGCCGCGTCGAACAACCGCGTCGCCCTCGACCAGCTGCTGATCAACCAGCTGCCGATGATCGTCAAGGAGGCGGCGGCCGGGCTTGCCGGGGCAAACGTCAGCGTGCTCAACGGCGCCGACGGCCTCGGCGAGATCGCCGCCGGCCTTGTCAGCCAGGGCCTGACGATCCTGGACTCGGTGCGCAAGGGCATGCCCGGTCAGCTCGCGGCCGGCCGCCAGCTCCCGCCCGACAGCTCCAATGGGAGCGCAAGCAGCTAAAACGCAAAAACTGGCGATTTTCTGACGTCGCCGCCAACTCGCTTCCGGCGCGGCCAGCCGCTAATTAGGCTCACTGTCGTGACCGCGACGTCCACCGCCCTGCCCGCCTCGCCGGCCGCCCCGGCCGGCCAGGCCGCGCCGGCGGCGAGCGACCGCCGCACGCTCACGCTGGCCGGCGTGTACTACCTGCTGGCGGCGGTGGCGGTCACCCTGTGGCTGTGGCGCGACCCGGCGTCGCGGACGGTGGCGGGCAACCCGAACGACACCGACCAGTTCGCCTGGTTCTTCCGCTACGACGCGACCGCGGTCGCGCACTTCCATCTGCCCGCGCTGGTCACGACGGCGATGAACGCGCCGCAGGGCGTGAACGTCATGTGGAACACGTTCATGCTGCTGCCCGGGGTGCTGCTGGCCCCGGTGACGTTGCTGTTCGGCCCGCAGACCAGCCTCACCGTGCTGATGACGGCCGGATTCGCCGGCTCCGCGCTTGCCATGTTCTACGTGCTGCGCCGCTGGGACGTGAGCGCCGCGGGCGCGGGAATCGGCGGCGCCGTGTACGGCTTCTCGCCAGCCATGGTGCACTCCGCCATCGGCCACTACGACCTGCAGTTTGCCGTCCTCCCGCCGCTGATCGTGGATGCGGGGCTCCGGCTGGCCGCCGGCCGGGTCCGCCCGGTACGCGGCGGCGCCCGGCTGGGCCTGCTGGTCGCCGCCCAGCTGCTGATCAGCGAGGAGCTCCTGCTCGGCGCCGCGGTGGCGGGCGGCATCATGGTGATCGTGCTGGCCGTCAGCCGCCCGCGGGCGGTGCGCCGCGCGATCAGGCCGGTAGCCGGCGGGCTTTGCGTGACGGCCTGCGTCACGGCCGTGATCGCCGGGTATCCGCTCGGGGTTCAGTTCCTCGGCCCGCTGTACCAGTCCGGCAGCCCGTTCACCACGGACTTCTTCAAGAACGACCTGTCCTCGTTCGTGGTCCCCTCCTCGTTCATGCTCTTTCATACCGGCGGCAGCGCCGCCGAGGCCGCGACGTACCAGGGCAACCTGCCGGAGTATCTGGGCTACCTGGGCTGGCCGCTGCTGATCGTGCTCGTGCTGGCCATGATCTTCATGTGGCGGCGCCTCCCGGCCCGCGCGACCGCGATCGCGGCCCTGGTCCTCTCGGTGTTCTCCCTCGGCGGCACGCTGCTCGCCTTCGGGCAGGAGCACTCCTGGCTGAAGCTCCCCTGGTACTGGCTGCAGAGCCTGCCCGTGCTCGGCGCGGCCCTGCCGGACCGGTTCTCCCTGGTGGCAGACGGCGCGGCCGCCGCGCTGCTCGCGCTGGCCGTGGACGCGGCCGTGCCCGCCTTCGCCGCGTTCGCGGCCCGCCACCGGTCCCGGCTCGCGTCGGGCTGGCGGCCGGCCGCGGTGGTCGTGGCCGTCGCGGTCCTAGCCGTGCTGCCGATCGTGCCCAGGCCGCTCCCGGCCGCCGCGGCGACGCCGCTGCCCGACGGCTGGTCGGCGGTGTTCGCCGGGCTGAGGCTGCCGCCCGCGGCCAGCGTGCTCGTGGTCCCGCTGCCGATGTCGACGTTCACCGAGCCGTTGCGCTGGCAGGCCGACACCGGCGAGCCCGCCAGCATCGTGGGCGGCTACTTCATGGGCCCGGCCTGGGACGGGCACGCCTACATCGACGGCAACGGCACGCCCACGGCGGGCCTGTTCCTGAACGCGATGTGGCTCGGCTCGGGCGAGGGCCTGCCCACGTCGATCGCGGCCGGCGTCCCCGGCAGCGCCTACCCGGCGTCCGGCAGCTACATCTCGGTCAAGGCCGTGTCCGGCAAGCAGATGCTCGCCCAGATCAGGACCTGGAACGTGACCGCGGTGGTCGCGGTCACCGAGCGCGGCTCCAGGCTCGGCCGCTACCTGACCGCCCTGCTCGGCCAGCCGGCCGCCGTCGCGGGCGAGGTCCTCGGCTGGCGGCTGAAGTTACCCGGGCTATTCCCCGGACGCCGCATTCAGAGCGAGTTCATTGACTGGTGCCGCAGCAAGCAACGGTTGCCTCGCCGGGCGCCGCGGCAGCCGTCCGCGTGATTCCCTTCGCCGCCTGATCCGAACCTGTTTTCAGGATTGTGGGTCGTTACTGCCCTTATCGGGGAGGTTTTGACCCACGATCCGGGCGGCGGCGGATGGCAGGGGCGGGTGAGGCAGGTGAGATGCGGCGGTTGCGGCAAGTGCGATCCGCGGGGCGAACGTGTCCGGCCACGGCACTAGCTCCGTATTCAGAGCCACGGCAGAGCGCCTTCCGCGGGCCCGCAGAACGGCGCCGGGCAGTGTGGACGGTGACAGCACAATGCCGACACCGAGGAGCCAACGATGACGTGGATATGGATGAACGTGCCGCTGATGGTCATATTCTTCGCCCTGTGGGTGGGGATCCCGACCTGGCTGGTGCTCAGCCGCCCGGACCGCAAGCCGACCCTGGCCGCGACGCCCGCGGTCAGGACCCTGCCGAGCCGGGACGATGCCCCCTACCGCCGCGCCGCCTAGCCAGCTCCCATGAGAGGCTGCCGGGATGCTGGCGTTGAGCATCGCGTGCGTGCTGGCAGCGGTCGCGTGGGCCTACCTGTTCGCCGGCCACGGCGGGTTCTGGCGGACCGCCGAGCGGCTCCCGCCGGCGGCCCGCGAGCCCGCCAGCTGGCCGGACGTGGTGGCGGTCGTGCCGGCCAGGAACGAGGCCGAGATGCTGCCCGTCACCCTGCCGACGCTGCTCGGGCAGGACTACCCCGGCGCGCTGAGCGTGGTCCTGGTCGACGACTGCAGCTCGGACGGCACCGCCGAGGCCGCCGCGGAGATCGGCCGCGCGGCGGGCCGCCCGCTGCGGGTCATTCCCGGCGCCCCGCAGTCCGGTGACGGGACGGCTGCCGCCTGGGCGGGCAAGGTGTGGGCCATGGCCCAGGGCCTCGGCGCGGCGGGAATCCCGTCCGCGCAGCCGCCGGGAGCCGGGTACGTGCTGTTCACCGACGCCGACATCGCCTGGGACGCCGGGGCGCTGCGCGCTCTCGTCGGCGCGGCCGAGGGGGACGACAGGGACCTGCTCTCGCAGATGGCGCTGCTGCGCGTCGCCACCCCGTGGGAGCGGATCGTCGTCCCCGCCTTCGTCTACTTCTTCGCCCAGCTCTACCCGTTCCGGCGGGTGAACGTCCCCGGGTCGCGCACCGCGGCCGCGGCGGGGGGCTGCATGCTGGTGCGCCGTGCGGCGCTGCACCGGTCGGGCGGGCTGGCGCCGATCGGCGGCGCGCTCATCGACGACGTCGCGCTGGGGCGGATGATCAAGCGCCAGGGCGGACGATGCTGGCTCGGGCTGTCCACCCAGGTGGTCAGCGTCCGCCCGTACCCGAGGCTCGCCCACCTGTGGCAGATGGTGGCCAGGTCCGCCTACACCCAGCTGAGCTACTCCCCGCCGCTGCTGCTCGCGACGGTCATCGGGCTGCTGTTCCTCTACGCCCTGCCGCCCGCCGGGGCCATCGCCGGGCTGGCCGGCCTGGTAAGCCTGCCCGCCGGAGCCGCGACCGGCCCCGCGGCGCTCGCGGCCGGCGCGGGCCTGGCCGGATGGGCGCTGATGGCGCTGACCTACCTGCCCATGCTGCGGCTGTACCGGCTGTCGCCGCTGCGTGCTCCCGGCCTGCCGCTGATCGCCCTGCTCTACGCCGCGATGACCGTCGACTCCGCGCGGCGGCACTACGCCGGCCGCGGCGGAGAGTGGAAGGGGCGGACGAACAGCTCCCGGTTACGCTGACTGCGTGGCAGCTGACTCACCCGCGGGTTCGCTGTGGTCCGCCGAGCCCCCGGCCGGCCTGCGGCGCCGCTATCTCATCGCCGACGTGTTCACCGCCCGCCCGCTGCAGGGCAACCAGCTCGGCGTGTTCCCCGACGGGCGCGGCCTGGACGGCGCCCTGATGCAGCGCACCGCCAGGGAACTGAACCTGTCCGAGACCGTGTTCTTCCTGCCCTCCGAGCGGGGCTGCGACTGCCTGGTCAGGATCTTCACCCCGGTCGGTGAGCTCCCGTTCGCCGGCCATCCGGTGCTCGGCGCCGCGTTCGTCCTCGGCGACCTGCTCGGCGTCGCCAAGGTGAGCCTGGAGACCGGCCTCGGCCCGGTGCCCGTCGAGCTGGAACGAGACGGCGACCGGGTCGTCTTCGGCCGGATGACGCAGCCGATCCCGGTGGCCGAGCCGTTCGAGCACGTCGCGGAGCTGCTCGCCGCGCTCGGCGTGCCGCGATCCGGCCTGCCCGTGGCGGCGTACCGCAACGGCCCCAGGCACGTCTACGTCGAGCTGGCCAGCGAGGACGAGGTGGCCAGGCTCAGCCCCGACCAGCGCGCGCTTGCCGAGTTCCAGGTCGGCGTGAGCTGTTTCGCCGGCCGCGGCGCCCGCTGGAAGACCCGGATGTTCGCGCCGTTTCACGGCGTGCCCGAGGACCCGGCGACCGGCTCAGCGGCCGGCCCGCTCGCGGTGCACCTGGCCCGGCATGGCCGGATCGCCTTCGGCGCGGAGGTCGAGATCAGGCAGGGCGAGGAGATCGGCAGGCCGTCCGTGCTGTACGCGCGGGCCGAGGGCACCGCCGACCGGATCGAGCGCGTTCTGGTCGGCGGCTCCGCGGTCATCGTGGCCCGCGGCGAGTACCTGCTCGGCTAGCCCCGCCGGGGCATTCCAATTGGCCGCCGAGGGGAAGATCAAAACGCCCTATACTCCTCTGAGGGCTCCTTATGCGAAGATTCCGCTGAAGGGGGCCAAACCACCCCGCAGCTGAGGGGTGGCGGAGCGTGTCTCCGCCTACTGGGGAGGAATCGATGTACTGCGGTCATTGCGGTAACTACCTGGCTGAGGGGTCTGCTGTGTGCCCGCGTTGCGGCACGCAGGCGGCCGAGGACACCGGTTCGGCGTCGGGGGCCAGCGGATCGACCGAGGACCGGATGGATCCCTCGGCGCCCTCGTCGTGGTCATCGCCCGGCCAGCCGGCGACGGCACCGCTCCCCTCGTGGTCCCAGAGCCCCCAGCCGCCGACCGTCCAGCGCCCGGCCTACCCGCAGGGCAGCCAGCCGACGAATCCCCACGCCCCGTCCTGGTCCCAGGGCCAGGGCCAGGGCCAGCAGCCGAGCGGCCAGTCCCCGTCCTGGTCGCAGGGCCAGCAGCCGGGTCCGCAGTCCCCGTCGTGGCAGGACCGGCAGCCGGGCGGCCAGTCCCCGTCGTGGTCGCAGGGCCAGCAGCCGGGTTCCCAGCCGCCGTCGTGGCAGGACCGGCAGCCGGGCGGCCAGGCCCCGTCGTGGTCGCAGGGCCAGCAAGCGGGTTCCCAGCCGCCGTCGTGGCAGGGCCAGCAGCCGGGCGGCCAGGCGCCGTCGTGGTCGCAGGGCCAGCAGCCCTCGCAGGCCCCCGGCTCGGCGTGGAGTCAACTGGGCGGGCAGTCGGGGGCGTCGGCGTTCAAGTTCGACTCCAAGCGGTGGAAGCGGAGCGACTGGATCACGGGCATCGCCTCGCTCGTGGTTCTCATCTCGCTGTTCCTGCCCTGGTTCAACGGCAGCGTGTCGGCGAACAACGACCTGGGGCTCGCGGCGCAAACCGCCTCGGAGTCGGGCACGGCCGCGCACGGCTGGCTGTGGCTGGTGTTCATCGTCGTCCTGCTGATCGTGGCCTACCTGGTCCTCACGGCCGGCTTCGGGACCCTGCCGGTCAAGATCCCGCTGAGCTACGACCAGGTACTGCTCATTGCCACCGGACTCAACCTGCTGCTCGTCTTCATCGGCTTCGTGCTCAAGCCGAGCACCGACGGCCTCTCCGGGGTGAGCATCAACTGGGGCATCGGTGCCTACCTGGACCTCGTCGCGGCCATCGTGGCCGTCGCCGTGCTCACCCCGCCCGGCCGCCAGCGGGTGGACTCCCCGGCCTCGTAAGCGGCGAGCGGATCGCCGTCACCTGGTTCGTTCGGCCAAGCACGTCGGCAGGCGGTCGCATGCCCGGGCTTCCACCCACCGGGGCGAGCGGCAATGATTGGACCTGGCACAACGGTTCGTTCGGAAAAATGATTTTAAAAAAAAGAAGGTGGGCTGTGACGATCAGCGTTCAGGGCGTGGTGGCGCGGGGCAAGGGCGAGCCGGTGGAGGTGACGACGGTGCTGGTGCCGGAGCCTGGTCCCGGCGAGGCGCTCGTCAACGTCCAGGCCTGCGGCGTCTGTCACACCGACCTGCACTATAAGGAGGGCGGGATCGGGGACGACTTCCCGTACCTGCTCGGGCATGAGGCGGCCGGGGTGGTCCAGGAGGTCGGGCCTGGCGTGACCGACGTGGCGCCCGGCGACTTCGTCATCCTCAACTGGCGGGCGGTGTGCGGGCGGTGCCGGGCCTGCAGCCGCGGCCGGCCCTGGTACTGCTTTGCCACCCACAACGCCAGCCAGAAGATGACGCTGGAAGACGGCACCCCGCTGTCGCCGGCGCTCGGCATCGGCGCGTTCGTCTCCAAGACGCTGGTTGCCTCGGGCCAGTGCACCAAGGTCAACCCGGCCATCGGGGCGGCCACCGCGGGGCTGCTCGGCTGCGGGGTGATGGCGGGCATCGGCGCCGCGATCAACACCGGCGGGGTCGGCCGCGGCGACAGCGTGGCGGTGATCGGATGCGGCGGCGTCGGCGACGGCGCGATCCTCGGCGCCCGCCTCGCGGGCGCGAACACGATCATCGCGGTCGACGTGGACGACAGGAAGCTGGAGTGGGCGCGCGGGTTCGGCGCCACGCACGTGATCAACTCGCGGACCGACGACCCGGTCGCCGGGATCCAGGCGCTGACCGGCGGCAACGGCGCGGACGTGGTGATCGAGGCGATCGGCAGGCCGGAGACCTACCAGCAGGCGTTCTACGCCCGCGACCTGGCCGGCACCGTGGTGCTCGTCGGCGTGCCGACCCCCGACATGCGGCTGGAACTGCCGCTGCTCGACGTGTTCGGCCGCGGCGGCGCGCTGAAGTCCTCCTGGTACGGGGACTGCCTGCCCAGCCGTGACTTCCCGATGCTGGTCGACCTGCACCTGTCCGGGCGGCTGCCGCTCGACAAGTTCGTCTCGGAGACGATCTCGCTCGGCGACGTGGAGGAGGCCTTCGCCAAGATGGGCCGCGGGGAGGTGCTGCGCAGCGTCGTGACGCTGTGAGCGCCGCCGTGGGCCCGCAGGCCCGCGTCGCCATGTGGTCCGGGCCGCGGACGGTCTCCACCGCGCTGATGCGGGCCTGGGAGAACAGGCCGGACACGGTCGTCGTCGACGAGCCGCTGTACGCCTTCTACCTGGACCGCACCGGCATTGACCACCCAGGCAGGGACGCGGTGATCGCCAGCCAGCCCACCGACTGGCGGGTCGTGCTGCGCGAGCTGACGGCCGGCCCGCTGCCGGCGGGCGTCCGGGTCGGCTACGCCAAGCACATGACCCATCACCTGCTGCCCGAGGTGGATCGCGCCGCGTTCGCCCCGCTGCGGCACGCGCACCTGATCAGGGACCCGCGTGAGCTGCTGGCCTCCTATGCCAGGGTGCGCGCCGAGCCGACCCTCGCCGATCTCGGCGTGGTGCAGCAGGCGGAGATATTCGAGTCGTTCGGCGGCCCCGTGGTCGATTCGCGTGACCTGCTGTGCGATCCCCCAGGGGTGCTACGGGCGCTGTGCGCGGCGCTGGACGTGCCGTTCGACGAGCGGATGCTGAGCTGGCCGGCCGGGCCGCGCGCCAGCGACGGCGTGTGGGCGCCGTACTGGTACGCCAGCGTTCTGTCCTCCACCGGGTTCGCCGCCTACCGTCCGCCGGCGCAGCGGCTGCCCGCCCGCCTCGAGCCGCTCGCCGAGCGCTGCATGCCGTACTTCGAGCGGCTGCACCGGTACCGCCTTGTTGTTCATGGAGGGTCGTGATGCTTCAGGTATTCGATGAGCGCAACCGTGACCTGATCGTCAACGTCGGCGGTCGGCTCAGCCACCGCGACCGGGCGGCGGTGAACCCGTTCGACTCGGTGGTGCAGGGCGGCGACGCGGTCTGGGAGGGGCTGCGGCTGTACGCAGGGAGGATCTTCCGGCTGGAGGATCACCTGGCCAGGCTGCGGGCCGGCGCGCGGGCGCTCGCCTTCGAGGCGATCCCCTCCGACGAGCAGATCGCCGAGCAGATCCGGCGCACGCTGGAGGCGAACGGGATGCGGGACGGCGTGCACATCAGGCTCACGCTGACCCGCGGCGTCAAGATCACCTCCGGCATGGACCCCCGGCTCAACCGGGCGGGCCCGACGCTGATCGTGCTCGCCGAGTACAAGGACCCGGTCTACGACCCGGCGGGCATCACGCTGATCACCGCGAGCGTGCGCCGTCCCGCGCCGGACAGCCTGGACCCGAAGATCCACCACAACAACCTGCTGCCGTCGATCCTGGCCAAGATCGAGGCGAACGTCGCCGGCGCCGACGACGCGGTGATGCTCGACCACCGGGGCTTCATCGCGGAGACCAACGCCACGCACGTCTTCATGGTGATCGGCGGGACGCTGGCGACGCCGACCACCGTGTCGTGCCCGGCCGGCATCACCAGGGCCGTCGTTCTCGAGCTCGCCGCCTCGGCCGGGATCGCCTGCCAGGTCGGCGACTACACGCTGCCCCAGCTGTACACCGCCGACGAGGCGTTCGTCACCGGCACGATGGGCGGCCTCGCCCCGGTCGTGTCGGTAGACGGCCGCCCGATCGGCGCCGGTCCCGCCGGTCCCGCCGGTCCTGTTGGTCCCGCCGGTCCCGCCGGTCACGTTGGTTCTGCCGGTTCTGTTGGTTCTGCCGGTTCTGCCGGGGTGCCGGGCCCGGTGACCAAGCTGCTCACCGGCCTGTTCGCCGAGCTGACCGCGACCACGGGCACCCCGGTCGCGTGACGGGAACGCGGACGAGCCGCCGGGTTGTGGCCGGCGGCTCGGGCGGACAGGCGGGCTCCCCCCGCCCCGTGGTCAGGCCTGGTTGAGCAGGTTGGCCAGCTCGGTGTCGAAGTCGATCTGCTCGGTCTCGTCGCCGACGGCGACGATCTCGTAGGTGCGGTCCAGGAATTCGGCTATCTCCCCGGCCGAGACCTGGAACAGCGCGTGCCCGAACGGCGAGGACATCGAGATGTTCAAGATCTGGTGCCCGGCAGCGGTCCCCTCACCGTTTACCCCCGCTGCCGGGTCACCTGGTGCCGCGGACGGCCAGGCCTGCACATCGCCGATTCCCTCCCTGGCGTGCAAAGCCGCCGCGAGCAGGTCACGGGCGAGAGTCCACTCCACCGGCTCGTCCGTTCCCACATGGAAGGCAATCCGGACCGCGTACGGGTCCTGGCGGTTGTAGTACAGGCTGGCCATCAACGGCACGATCGTGTGCTCCGGTCCGACGAGCCCGACGCCGAGTTCTGCGGACACCGCGGTGTGGCTGGCAGTCATCCGTGCCACCCCTCTCGTGTGAACAGGGTCGGTCGCCTCTCCGGCCCGAAGCTTTATCTGTTAACCGGTAGGTTTCCCGGCGTCGGTAGCAGCCCGAATCCCCGTCAGGTGCAGAACGGTTGCAGAAAGAACCGCCCTCGGCGGCGCGGCTTTCCGCGTGGTCAGCGTGGTCAGCCTGGTCAGCGGCGCTTGAGGCTGCCGATCGTGAGCGAGCCCGCGGGGCGCGGCTGCAGCGTCTCTTCTTCCTCGCGGACGTACCCGGCCGGGTCCCGGTCGATGGCGGGCACCCCGGCGTAGTTCCTGGCCTCGAACGCGGCGAACGCGACCGCGAGCTCGTGCCGCTGGTGCAGCCCGGCCAGCCGCCGGAAGTCGGTCAGGCCCTCGCGTTCCTCCTCGGCCATGTGATCGCTGTTGGCCAGGTTCGCCCCGGCGACCGCGGCGAACCAGCCGTCGGTGCCGACCTCGTGGTTGGCCACCTCGGCGACCGCGTCCCTGATCTCGTTGTGGTCGTGTATCGCGTCCAGGGTCTCGGCCTCCACCCCGGCCGCCCGGCGCGCGGCCAGGCCCACCTGCAGCAGCGCGGGATAGAAGATCTTCTCCTCGGCCGCCGCGTGCAGCTCGAGGAAGACCGCCAGCCGCGCCCACACCGCGGACAGCACCTCGGCGTCCGCCCGGTCGATCTGCTCCAGGATCGCGAACAGCCGGCGCTGCTCATGGTGATCGTCGAGAATCAGCTGGGTGATGTCCACGGCGCCTCCCGTCGCCTCAGCTTAGCCCTGGACGTTCAGCCTCTCGATCGGATCGGTGGGCATGCCCATCGCCTGCAGCAGCGCGAGCAGTTCGTCCCGCTCGGCCGCGGTAACCGGGGTGTGATGGGCGGCAAGCGACGCGGCCAGCTCGATCGTCAGCTCCCCGTATTCGCCGCCGCCGCGCATGGCCTTGATGCTCCGCAGCGTGTTCTCGTCCACCCGGCCCGCGAATCGATCGGGGAGCGTCTCGGCTTGGCTGATGATCTCGTCTTCGGTCATGACGCCCCTCTCCTGGGATTTTGCACCACGCCGGGGCCGCCCGGTTCCGGCCAGCCCGTGCGGATCTCCCCGTCGCGTTGGACGACCGCCCACACCTGTACGCCGTCACGGGTGCCCGTGCACAGCCAGCTATCGTTCCAGTTTTGATGGACCGGTGGCGAATCGGGATGCTGGGCCACGTCCAGGACGTTGCCGAGGCTCTTTTCGTCGCTCCAGCCTGCGGGAAACTCCGTCTTGCCTGGGCTGCCCGTCCCGCTCCGGTGCCCGCCTCCGGTCGCGTCCCCGTCGAGAATGTGCTTGCCACGTTCGGGAGTGAGGTGGATCGAATCCACCGGCGGGCGGTCCTGCGCGGGTATCGCGTCCCAGCCGGAGCGCCCCGTTTCCCCGTGCTGGTCCTGGGTTTCCCCGTGCTGGTCCTGGCCCGCGTAAAGGGCCCGATCCGCCGCGGAGACCGAGTAGTTCCCCGGCTGGCTCTGCACCTCGGCCGGCCGGTCCCGCTCTGCGGCCGTGTCCACGCCGGATCCACGGCTATCGGCCGTGTCGGTGCTGGTCCCGTCCGGTTTGTCGGCGGCCCCGTCTAATGCCACCGGCCCGCCCCATTACGCAGCATGATGCGCATCATACGCCGAGTGGCAGGCGGCAAATATGCCACTCGGTTCGCGGCTGCTGATACCCGAGCGCCGCGTCCGTCCGGGCCGGGAGGTAGTGGTTGCTGCAACGCCTACCGTTTCCGGTATGCGGTGCCACACTCACTACCAGTTCGAGGTGGGCCGGGATCCACTCCTGTTTCCACTGAACCCGGATCTTCCACGATCTTCAGAAACCCTGTCCACTTTCGCCCCGCCCGTAACATCCGCCACTCCGCATCCGGTCACCCGGCCGGCCTGACCCGGAAGCGGGCGATCAGAGGCCGACCGTGGCTTCGATGATCAACGGGCGGGCAGGCCGGGCGTGTCCAGGGGGTTGGTGTGGTCCCTTCGCCGGTAACCAGTGGCCCGCTCGTCCCGCCGCAGCCGCCCAGACGTGATGCCAGCGTGACGCCGAGCGGTTTGCGGTGCATCCGGGCCCGCCGCCGGGCCGCCGCCGGGCCGCGCCGGGCCGCGGCCCGGGGGGAATGAAACCCCGGTTCCAGTACCTCCCAGGGTGCTGGAAGCGGGGTTTCATTCCGCGGCGGCGGTTTCGCTCGGAAGAGCAGAGGCGCGGGGTGCGTGAGTTGACGGCGGCGATCCGTGGACTGCGGCGGTTATCGCGGCCGGCCGCATTCCCGTCGGGTTTCCGCCTCGATAGGCTTGTTACCGAGGGTGAGGGCCCGGCAAGTGGGCTCGCGGACACGACGTGAGGACGGGCGCCATGGCTAATGATGAGAACAACAGCCAGCCCAGCGGGGCATGGCCCCAGCTTCGGTCCGGGCCGCTGATCGCCGGCGGCGTGCTGATCGCGGCCGGCGCGGTGGCCGGCCTGATCGGCCTGGCCGTCGCGGGCTCGCATATCGTCGCGCAGACCAGGGCGTGGGTCAAGGAGCTCGAAGTCCCGCCCGGTCAGCTCGCACGGATGAAGTGGCAGCAGGCAAGGTCCGCCGCGGCCTCGGGTGCGAGCACCTGGCGTGAGCACCCGCACTCGCAGGTCCGCCTCGTCCGCCGGGCCGCCGCCGATTCGGACTGATTCTTCCGGATTACGCACGACACGCCGGATTCGGGCGGCGATACTAGCGAACAGCCGATCGAATTGTCATAATAAGCTTGATCAAGTTGGCTGAGCCCCCGGATGGGAGAGAGCGTTGATCAAGACGACCAAGCCCGGGCGTGACGGCACGGTTCGCGTCACCTTCACGCTGCCGGTCGACGAGCCAAGCGGTTCCGTGTCGGTGGTGGGCAGCTTCAACGACTGGAACCCCTTCGCCCACCCGCTGCGGCGGCGCGCGAACAGCGTCCGAAGCGCGGCGGTCACGGTCCAGGCCGGCACCACGCTGCACTTCCGCTACCTCGCCGAGGGCGGGGTGTGGTTCGATGACCAGACGGTCGCCGCGCAAGAGGGAAAGGACGCGGCGATAACGGTCTGATCCACGCACGGGCAGCTCACAGGGCCTGGATCAGCGCGGCCCTGAGGTCCTCGTGGCTGAGCGCGACGGGGTTGCCCTGCATGCTGGACGAGATCATGGCCTTGGCCGCGACCTCGTCCGCATGCCGGGGATCAAGGCCGAACGCGGCCAGGCCCGGCACGGCAAGCAGGATCAGGGTCTCCCGGATCCAGTCCAGGCCGTCCTGGATGGTCGCGGCGGGCTGCCCGGTCAGCAGCCGGGCCGCCTCGGCGTAACGGCCGAGGGCCGCCGGATGGCCGGCCGCCGGATGGCTCGCGGCCGGATGGCTCGCGGCCGGATGGTCGGCCGTCGCGGGATCGGCCGCCGCGGGATCGCCGGCCGCGGGATCGTCGGCCGCCAGTGCCCGGACGTTGGCCTCGATGACCGGGGCAAGCAGGGCGGCGCAGACCAGGCCGTGCGGCACGTCAGCGACGCCGCCGACCACGCCGGCCAGGCCGTGCACGGCACCGAGCTTGGCGTTGGCCAGCGCCATCCCGCCGAGCAGGGCGCACACGGCCATGTCCGCGCGCGCCGCCAGGTTGCCGCCGTCGGCGCAGGCGGCGCGCAGCCCTGCCGCCGCGCGGCGCAGCCCCTCGCGGGCGAGCCCGTCGGTCAGCGGGTTGGCCCGAACGCTGACGAAGGGCTCCAGGCACTGGGTCAGCGCGTCGAGCCCGCTGGCGGCGGTGACCTGGGGCGGGCACGAGAGCGTGAGCTCGGGATCGACGAGCGCGACCCGCGGGATCATCAGCGGGCTGCGCAGGCTGGCCTTGAGGCGGTCGGCGGGCGAGGCGAGCACCGCGTTGGCGGTCACCTCGGCCCCGGTGCCCGCGGTGGTCGGCACCGCGACGCACGGCGCGGCGGGCCGGGTGATCGGCCGGCCGGACCCGATGACCTCCAGGTAGTCAAGCGGGTCCCCGCCGTTGCCGAGCAGCGCGGCCACCGCCTTGGCCGCGTCGATGACGCTGCCGCCGCCGATCGCGACGACGACGTCGGCACCGTGCTCCCGCGCGGCGCCGACCCCCGCCCTGGCCAGCTCGACCGTCGGCTCGGCCGCGACCGGGAACACCCCGGCCGGCATCCCGAGCCCGGCAAGCAGCCCGGCATGCCGCGCCGGGTCCTTGCCCGTGAACACGAGCGCGCGGGTGCCGAGCCCGGCAAGCACCCCGGGCAGCTCGGCCGCCCGGCCGGCCCCGAACAGCACGCGCCCGGCGGTGGCGAACTCGAACCTCACGGCGTGGCGCTCGCCCAGCCGGCGTCCTCCGCCGGGAAGACCGCGGCGAACCGGGTGGACTGCCTGGCCTCGGCCATCATCTCGGCGACCGCGTCCCGCCAGGCGGCGTAGTGCGGCGTCTGCTTGTGCGCGGCCGAGGCCTGCTCGTCGCGGTAGACCTCGGTCAGCACCACGTGCCCTGGGTCGGCCTCGTCCTGCAGGACGTCGAACCGCAACACGCCGGGCTCGGTGACCGACGCCCGCGCGTTGACCAGCGTCGCGGCAAGGAAATCCGAGATCCGTTCCGGCCGGACCCGGACATGAACGTGAACGACAAGCATGTGCCCATCCTGCCGTACCTCGCCGCCGCGGCTTAGGCAGGCCGGGTTCGGGGCACGGATCGGGCATGTCCTTCGTCGTCACCGAGGCCGACCGCGCCTCGTTCCACCGGTGCCGCCGGCAGTGGGACTTCGGCGCCGCCACCAGGCAGAACCTCGAGCCGCTCGGCAGGCCCGCGGTCCCTGACCTGGACCGGGCGGTGCGGGACGCGCTGGCCGTGTACTACTTCCCCGGAATGTGGGACTGGGACCGCGGGGTCCGGCTGCCGCTCGTCCGGCAGGAACTGGAGCGGGCGCTCGGCCGGCAGCGCGGCCAGGGCGGGCAGGCCGCCGGGGAGGGCACGTGGCAGCCGCAGCTCGAGGCAGGCCGGGCACTTCTTGCCCGCTATCTCGACTGGGCGCCGGGAGTAGACCGGTTCGCGCCGGTGCTTGTCGAGGCGGACTTCGAGGTGAACGTGCTCGACCCGGGCCGGCCCGAGGCCGGCCTCGTGACGGCCGCCGGGGAGACGATCAGGTACAGCGGGCGGATCGACCTGATGGTGGTGGACGCCAGCGATGCCTACTGGATCGTCAGGCACCGGGTGGTCGACGCGGACTGGCCGCCCACCGAGCGGCTGGTTGCCGACGAGGAGGCCCTCGCCGCGTGCTGGGCGTGGGAGCAGTTCTATATCGGGATGGCCATCACCGGGACCGTCTACAACGAGGTGCGCCTGTCCCAGGTCGGCCAGGCCGGCGGCCGCGGCTACCGGGAGGGGCTGACCGCACGGCCGCGGCGGTGGCTGCGGTCGCGTGCGGCGCGCAGCGCCGCGGTGCGCCAGCACGAGCCAAGCGGCGGCGGCCGGTCGATTCCGCAGCACCGGCGGATGTACGCCACGGCCCGCCAGCCCGCCCGCATCGAGCCGATCGAGCAGCGGGTCGACGACGGCTTCCGCCGTACCTGGCTGCGCCGCAGCCCCGCCGACGTTGCCGCCGCCGGGCGCAGGCTCGGCGCCGACGTGGTCAGGATGACCCGCGGGGACGTCGACGTGTACCCGGAACCCGGGCCGGACAAGTGCCCGGGCTGCGCCTATTTCGAGCCGTGCCGGGCCATGTCGGCGGGCAGGGACGCGGAGCCCATCCTGCTGTCGGGCTACCGCAGGCGACCGCGGGAGAGCCCGGCCGAGGGACGCCTCGGCGGCCGCACCTGGGGTCTGGGGCGGGGCGCCGCCCCGCCGAAATTCGGGCCCGGCCAGCAGGGCTGACAGAGCCGGGGAAAAGCGGAACCGGCTCAGCTCCCGTCGAGCCGGCCGGTTCGCTTTTTGCTCGCCATGGCCTTACAACCGGCGGAACAGCATGATCGCCAGGATGATAATGATGATGAGGACCACGGTCCCGATGCCGATATACATCTGCTTGGTTCCTTCCTAGCGCCTTCGTACCCGGGTACAGCTACCCGCACCGAAGCCCCCAAACATGCGCCCCGGCGGCGGAGTCCCGGGCGGTCCCGCCCGCGCTGCGCTGGAAGTCGAATACGTACCGTCACGAATACCGGAATGACCAGGCTATAACTCCCCCGAATGGGGGGTTGCCCGGCTAGGTCCCGCCGGATCATGCTTGTCAGCATTCAGGGGATGAGGGGGCCAGGATTCAGCCGCACCTGCCTGAGGAACCGAATAGCTTTATCGGTCGTGAGCGTGAGCTGGACGAGCTGCGCCGGGCGATCTATTCAAGCCGCGCGCTGACGCTGGCGGGTCCCGGCGGCATCGGGAAGACCAGGCTCGCGTTGCGCCTGCTCGGGTCCATGGCGGCCGAGTTCCGTGACGGCGCCTGCTTCGTCGAGCTGGCCGACCTGCGGCAGCCTGACCTGGTGATCTCGCGGCTGGCGGCGGTCCTCGGCGTCGGCGAGGAGCCCGGGCGCCCGCTGCTTGACACGCTTGCCGAGGTGCTGTCGTCCCGCCGTATGCTGCTCGCCCTGGACAACTGCGAGCACCTGATCGACGCGTGCGCCAACGTGGCCGGCCGGCTGCTTGTCAGCTCGCCCGGGCTGCGGCTGCTGATGACCAGCCGCGAGCCGCTGCGCCTGGCGGCCGAGACCGTATGGCGGGTGCCGCCGCTTGCCGTGCCGCCACCTCTCGGCACCGCTGTCGGCACCGCTCTCGGCACCGCTGTCGGCACCGGTGTCGGCACCGGTGACGGCGTGACGGCCACGCATCACGACGAGGCCGTCCGCCTGTTCGCCGACCGGGCCGCCGCGGTTCGCCCTGGCTTTGCGGTCGGCCCGGACAACGCCGGCGCCGTGGCGGACATCTGCCGGGCGCTCGACGGCCTGCCGCTCGCGATCGAGCTTGCCGCGGCCAGGATCGGCGTGCTGTCGGTGGAGCAGATCGGCGCCCGGCTGGACGACAGGTTCGCGCTGCTGACCGCGGGGGACCGGTCGGCCGCGCCGCGCCACCGCACGCTGCGGGCCACGATCGAGTGGAGCTACGGCATGCTCACCGCGGCCGAGCGGACCCTGCTGCGCCGGCTGTCGATCTTCGCCGGGTGGTCCCTGGAGATGGCCGAGCAGGTCTGCGCCGACGGCGAGGTGTCGGCCCGCGACATGCTCCCGCTGACCGCCGCGCTGGTCGACAAGTCGCTGGTGGTGCTCGAGCCCGAGGTGCTCGGCCAGGCCCGCTACCGGATGCTCGACTCGATCAGGGAGTACGCGGCGGCGCTGCTGGCCGGCGCGGGGGAGTCGGCGCGGTTCCGGCTCGCGCTGCGCGACTACACGCTGCGGACCGCGGAACACCACCTGGCGGTCGGGATGGCGAAGGTCCCGGTGCCCTGGTCGGCCCGGGTCGACTGCTCCCGCAGGTACATCGCCGACGCCGACAACGTGTCGCAGGTGCTGGCCTGGTGCCTGGCCGACGGCGACGTGGAGACCGGGCTGCGGATCTGCATCGCGGTCAGCCCGCGCTGGATCGTGTGGGGCACCTTCGCCGAGGGCGGCGAGTGGCTGGATTCCTTCCTGGCCCTGGACACAACCGCGCTGTCGCCGCGGATCCGCGGCGCCGCCCTGGTGGCCAGGGCGCAGCTGGCGGCGTCCGGCGATCCCGCCGTCGCGCAGAGCCTGGCCGCGGCGGGGCTACGGCTGTGCCGGGACGGCGGCGACCGGTTCTGGACCGCGAGCGCGCTGAACCTGCTGAGCGAGATCGCCCTGCAGACCGGGCAGGCGGACGAGGCGACCGGGTTCGCGAACGAGGCGCTCGGCACCGCGCAGGCCGCCCGCGACGGCTGGAACGAGGGCTACGCGCTGGGCACCAGGGCCGCGATCGCGGCCAGGGCCGGCCAGCTCATCCAGGCCCATCAGCTGGCGACCGCTTCGGTCAGCGTGATGCGGCGCATCGACCAGCAGTGGGGCGTCGCCCGCGCCCTGGTCGGCCTCGGCGACCTGGCCAGGCTCCGCGGTCATCAGGGCGAGGCGCACTCGCGTTACGTGGAGGCGCTGGCGATCCTGCACGAGATCGGCGCCCGCCACGAGATCGCGCGGTGCGTGGCCGGCCTGGGCAAGGTGGCCATGGACCTCGGCGCGTTCGAGCAGGCCAGACGGCACCTGACGAGGAGCGTCCGGCTCAGCGAGGCAACCGGCACCCGGGTCGGCATGGCCCGCGGGCTCGAGGCCT
>JASHTQ010000514.1 GCA_030040475.1 Streptosporangiaceae bacterium | reverse complement strand
CCGCCGTTCGCCGCTGCCGGGCCTGTCGGCGTCCCGGTGCTGGCCGCGGCCCCGGCGGCTGCCGCAGTGATTGCTGCCGCACCGGAGTTGCTTGAGCAGACGCTGCCCTTCCCCGTGGTCAGCATGGCCGAGCCCCTCCCGGCGGTCAGCGCGCCCGAGCCGTTCCGTATGGACGGCGCGCCCGAGCCGTTCCCCATGGACAGCGGGTCCGAGCCATTTCCCGTGGTCAGGACGCCCGAGCCGCCGGCCGGGGTCCGGGGAATTGCCCGGCAGTATGGCGGTCTTGTACCTGACGATGGCTTCGGCTCACCCAAGCCCGGCTACCGGCCCCAGGGCAATGGCCAGACGCTGCCCGGGGACGGCCACGGGCAGGCAGGAAACGGCTACGGGCAGCCGGGCCGTAGTCAAACGCAACCGGGGAGCAGCCAGCTGTGGCCGGGCCAAGGTCAGACCCAGCCTGGGAACAGCCAGGCGCAGCCGGGTCATGGCCAGGCGCAGCCGGGGAACAGCCAGGTGCAGCCGGGTCGTAGTCAGACGCTGCCGGGAAACGACCGCGGGCAGGCCGGGAACGGCTATGGGCAGCCGAGCCGAGGTCAGACCCAGTCGGGAAACGGCCAGGCGTGGCCGGGCCGTGGTCAGGCGCAACCGGGGAACGGCCAGATGCAGCCGGGGAACGGCTATGGGCAGGCTGGGAACGGCCGCGGCGTATCGGGACACGGAGCTGCGCGGCCGCGGGCGGCGCAGGCTGAAGGCCGGGAGGCGGGGCCGGATCGCGATGCGCCGGTCTTTGACGGCCGCAAGCCGCCGTGGGGGCCGGCCGCGCCGCCTGACCCAGACCCGAACCGGGGCAGGGACCGGGACAGGGACCGCGACCCGAACCGGGAGCGGGACAGGGACGATCGCGACGATTACTTCTCCTCGTGGTATAGGGGAGGCGAGAGGCGATGAGCGCACGGCGCGTGGCCGCGGCCGTCGTCGTGGTTTTCCTGGCCGTTGGCGCGGCCGGCTGCTCCCAGGGGGGCACCGGCGGCGGGCCGCAGGCCTCGCCGGCGACGTCCGGCGCCATGGCGGCGCCCAGCGCACCGGCGTCCGGCACGGCGTCGTCCACCTCGGCGGCCGACAGTTCGTGCGCCACGTCCGGGGCGGTCATCGTCTCGTCGGCCGACGCGCTGAGGCGCGCGCTGGCGCAGGCGCGGCCCGGCGAGGAGATCGTGCTCGCGCCCGGCAGCTACGACGGGCACTTCACGGCCGGCGTCTCGGGCACCCAGGGCGCCCCGGTCACGCTGTGCGGTCCGCGCAGCGCGGTGCTCGACGGCGGCAGCATCTCCAGCGGCTACACCTTCTACCTCGACCACGCCTCCTGGTGGCGGGTCGAGGGTTTCACCGTCGAAGGCGGGCAGAAGGGGGTGATGGCCGACCACTCCGACCACGACCTGCTGTACGGCCTGTCCGTGCACTCGGTCGGCGACGAGGCGATCCACCTGCGCGAGTTCAGCAGCTACGACACGATCAGCCACTGCATCGTCAGGGATACCGGCCTGCTCGTGCAGTTCTACGGCGAGGGCATCTACGTGGGCTCGGCCAACAAGAACTGGTGCCGGTACACCGACTGCCAGCCGGACGCGAGCGACTACGACGTCATCGTCGGCAACAACATCGCGGACACCACGGCAGAGAACGTCGACATCAAGGAGGGCACGACCGGCGGGCAGATCATCGACAACCACTTCGACGGCGCCGGGATGGTCGCCTCGGCGGCCACGGCATGGGTCAACGTCAAGGGGAACGACTGGACCATCGCGGGCAACATCGGGGTCAACAGCATCAAGGATGGCTTCCAGGTACACCAGGTGTACCCGGGCTGGGGCATCGGGAACGTTTTCCGCGACAACGACGCCCAGGTCAACGGCCCCGGTCACGGCTTCTTCGTACAAAACTCCCGGCTGCAGACCGTCGTGGCCTGTAATAACAGGGTCGGCGGCGCCGCGCTCGGCTTCTCCACCATCGCCTGCACGTCCACCTAAGTAAGCCAGAGTATTTAGGGGAACATCAATGGCTAGCAGCGGTAACCCGCTCCGCATCACCGTCATCGGCACCGGATACCTCGGCCTGACGCACGCGGTCTGCATGGCCGACCTCGGGCACGAGGTCCTGGCCATCGACGTAGACGAGGCCAAGATCGCCAAGGCCGCGAACGGGGAGGTCCCGTTCTTCGAACCCGGCCTCGAGCCGCTGCTGCGGAAGAACATCGACGCCGGGCGGCTGCGCTTCACCACGTCATTCGCCGAGGTCGGAGAGTTCGGCGAGGTCCACTTCCTGTGCGTGGGGACGCCCGAGGGCGAATCCGGCCACGCGGACCTCGGCTTCGTGGCTGGCGCGGCCGCCGCGCTGGCTCCGCACCTGGCGTCGCGCTGCCTGATCGTGGGCAAGTCGACCGTCCCGGTCGGCACGGCCCGGCTGGTGATGAGCAGCGTGCAGGCCAGCGCGCCGGCGGGCAAGTCGGTGGACGTCGCCTGGAACCCGGAGTTCCTGCGCGAGGGGTTCGCGGTGCAGGACAGCCTCAGCCCGGACCGGATCGTGCTCGGCGTCACGTCCGGCTGGGCGCAGGAGATGCTGCGCCGGGTCTACGCCAAGCCGCTGGCGGCGGGAACGCCGCTGCTCGTGATGGACCTGGAGACGGCCGAGCTGGTGAAGGTGGCGGCGAACGCGTTCCTCGCCACCAAGATCTCGTTCATCAACGCGATGGCCGAGGTCTGCGAGCAGGCGGGCGCCGACGTGATCCCGCTGGCCGAGGCGCTCGGCCATGACGCCCGCATCGGCAGCCGGTTCTTGTCCCCCGGGCTCGGGTTCGGCGGCGGCTGCCTGCCCAAGGACATCCGCGCGTTCCGCGCCACCGCGTCGGATCTGGGCGTGGAGTCGCTGGTCGACCTGCTGGCCGCGGTCGACGGCATCAACTCCGGTCGCAGGGACCGGGTCATCGAGCTGGCGCAGCGGGCCGCGGGCGGCACGCTGGACGGCAAGCGGATCGCGGTGCTCGGCATCGCGTTCAAGCCCAACAGCGACGACATCAGGGACTCCCCCAGCCTGGCCATCTGCGACCGGCTCGCGGCGCAGGGGGCGATCGTCTCCGTGCACGACCCGGTGGCGATGCCGAACGCCGCAACCAAACGGCCCGGCCTGGTGTGCGCGCCGTCGGTCTCGTCGGCGGCGCAGGGCGCGCACCTGCTGCTCCACCTCACCGAGTGGGCCGACTACCGGGCCATCGATCCCGCGGCGCTCGCGGAGGTCGTCGAGCGGCGGGTGGTGATCGACGCCAGGTGCTGCCTGGACCGGGAGCTTTGGACCGGCGCGGGCTGGACGGTGCACGTGCTAGGGCGGCCGTGACCTGGTCCCGGATGCGCGGCGGCGCGGGGTGGGCGCTGGCCGCGCTCGCCCTGGCCGCGCTCGTCAGCGGATGCGGCGGCGCGCGGCCCGCGGCCGCCCCGGCCCAGCCCCCGGTGGTGCCCGGCGAGACCACGCAGGGACCCGACCTTTCCGGGGTTCAGCTGCCGAACTTCGTGATGCCGCTGATCCACGGCGGGGTTTCCTACCCGAATCCCAAGCTCACGCCCGGCGCCGTCACCACCACGGACGCCAACGGCGTGTGCAACATGCGCCCGCACGAGAGCGTGCCGGCGATCTCGGCGGCGATCCAGACGGCCGTCTACACCGAGTACGGCAAGACCAGCCAGGCCGCGGAGCACAAGTACATCCTCGACTGGCTCGTCCCGTACAACCTGGGCGGCGCCGACGTGAAGGCGAACATCTGGCCCGCCGACGTCGAGGGCACCGGCTTCTACGAGAAGGTGCAGACCGATGACATCCTGCGGCAGATGGTCTGCCGCAGGGAGCTGACGCTGGCCCAGGCGCAGCAGCAACTCGAGACGAACTGGTACTCCGCCTGGCTGAGGTACGTGGTCGCCACCGGTCACATCTGACCGGCCCGCGCCTTAGTGGAGGAAGTGCCGGACGCCGGTGAAGTAGAGGCTGACGCCTGCGGCCTGCGCGGCGTCGATCGTCAGCTGGTCGCGGACCGAGCCGCCCGGCTCGGCCACCGCGGCCACGCCTGCCTGCGCGAGGATCTCGAAGGCGTCGGGGAACGGGAAGTACGCGTCGCTCGCCGCGACCGACCCCGCCGCCCGCTCCCCCGCGCGCAGCACCGCCAGCCTGGCCGCGTCCACCCGGTTGACCTGGCCCATGCCGACGCCGACCGAGGCGCCGCCTGCGGCGAGCAAGATCGCGTTGGACTTGACCGCCCGGCATGCCCGCCAGGCGAACGCGAGGTCGGCGAGCTGCTCCGGGGTGGCCGCCGGGCCGGCCCTCAGCTCCCAGTGCGCCGGGTCGTCGCCCGGCTCGTTTACCAGGTCGACGGTCTGCATGAGAATCCCGCCGCTGACCGGTCTCCACTGGGGGGGTGCAAGGCCCTCGGGCGGGGCGCACCGCAGCAGCCGGACGTTCTTGCTCGCGGACAGGATGTCAAGCGCCTCGGGGTCGAAGTCGGGCGCGACCACCACCTCGGTGAACACCTCGGCGATCTGCCTGGCGAGCGCCGCGGTCACCGGGCCGTTGGCCGCGATCACCCCGCCGAAGGCCGAGACCGGGTCGCACGCGTTCGCCTTGGCGTGCGCGTCGGCGAGGTCGGCGCCGACCGCGATCCCGCACGGGTTGGCGTGCTTGATGATGGCCACGCACGGCGCCGCGAAGTCATACGCCGCGCGGCGGGCGGCGTCCGCGTCCACGTAGTTGTTGTAGGACATGGGCTTGCCGTGCAGGAGTTCGGCGCCCGCGATGCCAGTGCCGTTCGCCGGGCGGTTCGCCACCTCCCGTTCGGTAAAAAAATGATTGTCTGCGTACAGCGCCGCGTGCTGGTGCGGGTTCTCGCCGTAACGGAGCACCTCGGCCCGCCGCCACAGGCCGCCGGCGACCGCGGGCCAGCCGGTGTCCCTGGCGGTGTCGTCCGGCGCGTAGCCGGACGCGAACCAGGACGCGACCGCGACGTCGTAGGCGGCGGTGTGCGCGAACGCCTCGGCGGCCAGCTGCCTGCGCTGGTCGAGGGTGAAGCCGCCCTCGGCGAGCGCCGCGAGCACGTCGGCGTACCTGGACGGGTCGGTGACGACCGTCACCGAGCCGTGGTTCTTCGCGGCGGCGCGGACCATCGCGGGGCCGCCGATGTCGATCTGCTCGACGCACTGCTCGGGGTCCGCCCCGGACGCGACGGTGGCCTCGAACGGGTACAGGTTCGACACGAGCAGCTGGAACGGCGCGATGGCGAGCCGGGCAAGCTCGGCCTGGTGGGCCGCGTTCGCGGTGTCGGCGAGCAGGCCCGCGTGCACCCTGGGGTGCAGCGTCTTGACCCGGCCGTCGAGGCACTCGGGGAAGCCGGTCAGGTCCTCCACCTTCGTGACCGGCACCCCGGCGGCGGCGATCGTGGCCGCGGTGCTGCCGGTGGAGACGATCTCGACGCCCCGCTCGTGCAGCCCGCGCGCGAGGTCCTGGACGCCGGTCTTGTCGTAGACGCTGATCAGCGCGCGGCTGATTGCTATCCGGGTCAACTGCCTATCCTTACCTTCCTGCCGTCGACACTCCAGCCGTCGCGGACCATCCGGCCGACGGTGTCGACCAGCAGGGCGCGTTCGGCCACCTTGATCCGCTCGTGCAGCGTCGGCTCGTCGTCGTCGTCGGTCACGCGGACCGATGCCTGCGCGAGGATCGGTCCCGCGTCGACGCCCTCGTCGACGAGGAGCACCGTGCAGCCTGTCACCTTCACCCCATGCGCCAGCGCGTCCCGGACGGCGTGCGCCCCGGGAAACGACGGTAGCAGCGCCGGGTGGGTGTTCACGCACCGGCCGCCGAACGCGTCGAGGAACGGCTTGCCGACCAGCTTCATGAACCCGGCCAGCACGACCAGGTCGGGCGCGTGCGCCTTTGCCGCGCGGGTGAGCGCGACGTCCCAGTCTTCGCGGCTTGGGTAGTCCTTCAGCCGGACCACGAACGTCTCGATGCCCGCTTCGTTCGCCCTGTTCAGGGCGTTGATCCCGGCGCGGTCGGCGCCGACGGCGACCACCTGGGCGCCGTAGTCCGCGGCGCGGCAGGCGTCGATCAGGGCCTGGAGGTTGGTTCCCTCGCCGGAGGCGAGCACGACCAGCCGGGCGCCCATGGTTTCTCCTCGTCGACTTCCTTGTGCCCTCCGGCAACCCTAAGCCACGTGACCAGGAACTCTCCGGAGGGGGCAAAATAGATGCCGATGGCCAGATACCAGCCGCCAGGGGGGAGCGGGCCGCAGCCCAGGGGGACGTTGCCTGCCCGGCGTCAGCTGCCGCCACCCGATTCCGCGTTGCGCCAGCGCGCCGTTGCCGCGCTCTCGATCGGCTTCCTCAGCCTGCTCGGGCTCTTCCTCGGCCTGGGCAACCTGCGGCGGGGGATCCTGGTGGCCGCGGTGGCGCTGTTGTTCGCGCTGACCGCGATCTGGCTCGGCGCCAGCGCCAGCAAGCGGGCGCGGCGCAGCGGCACCGCACGGCCGCGCGGGGCGGTCGGCGGCGTCGTGCTCGGCTCCCTCGGCCTGGCGTTCAGCGTGCTGTGGCTGCTGGTGCTCGCGGTGTTCTGGCCGCAGCTGA
>JASHTQ010000513.1 GCA_030040475.1 Streptosporangiaceae bacterium | reverse complement strand
GACCGCCGGCGAGTCATCGAAATCATAGACGGATATCGGGCCTTCCACTCCCGCGTGGTCGTGCGCGGTGAACGGGAGCACCTGGACCATCACGCCGGGCCGCGCGGCGCTGGCCAGGAGCTTGTCTAGTGCCGCAGCAAGCAACGGTTGCCTCGCCGGGCGCCGCGGCAGCCGTCCGCGTGATTCCCTTCGCCGCCCTGATCCGGACCTGTTGTCATGATCGTGGGTCGTTACTGCCCTTATCGGGGAGGTTTTGACCCACGATCCGGCCGGCGGCGGATGGCAGCGGCGGGTGAGGCAGGTGAGATGCGGCGGGTGCGATCCGCGGGGCGAACGTGTCCGGCCACGGCGCTAGGTACCACCGGATCGTGGGCGTGGTCCCGGCTGGGGTTACCCATGTCGCGCTCTCGGTGCCGACGAGCTGCCATCCGGCTCCTTCGTAGAGAGCGATGGCGGCCAGGCTGTCGTCGACGACGTCGAGGGTCGGCTGGAGGCCCTGACCCGCGGCGTAACCTGTGACGGTCTCGAGGAGCCCGCGGGCATGGCCTGCGCGCCGCGCCGCCGGATCGACGAATAGACGCGCTACCAGTCCGAATTCGCGAAGGATAGCCATTCGTCTCGTGGACTCACCGCAGCACCGCGACGCATTCGGGCATGTCTGCACGGACGCGAGGACGAACGGGCATGGCTACCAGCCTGATGCATCCGCCGGGATCACACAAAACGAGATATCGAAGCAGCTACTCGAATGCCGTGAGGCCCTCGGGGCCGCCGGGACTGTCAGCTTCGTCGGCTTGATCACGGCGCGCTAGGCCGTCGATGGCGTCCTTGTGCGCCTGCGGGCCGCCACCCAGGCGCTCTGCCGACCAGGCACGGCGGTAGTACAAGGGCACGTCGTCCTCGGCGGCGGACCCGGTGCCGCTGAACAGGCGGACGGCGGCTTCGGTCACGTCGCGGTAGGCCTCGGCGGCGCGCAGCACGGCGGCGCGCGCCAGCATGGGGGCACGTGCCGAGCCGTCCGCGGTGGCGACGGCGGCGTACCTCGCGGCGGATGATACGGACTTGAAGTCGGCGACCATGTCGGCGCAGACCCGGGCGATGGACCCCAGCGAGCCGGGCGGGAGCTCGGACTGTTCGAGCTCCTCTGCGTACGCGATGCTCGCGTCCAGGCACCATTCGATGCCGCCGGCGGCCTCTGCCGCGGTGGCCAGGAGGAATTCGTGCTCGGCTCGTTCGAGGGCGGCGGCCGCGTCTGCGTCCTGGCTGAGCAGCAGCGCAGGGGTCGTCTCGAAGGCGGTGACGCTTATCCTCCTGGTCAGGTCCATGTCGATGTGCCGGGAGACCTCGAAGCCCGGGGCGCCCGGTTCGACCAGGAACATCGCCGGTCCCGACTCGGTAACCGCGGGTACCACTATCACGTCCGCGACGTGGGCTGCGATGACGAACCACCTGCGGCCGCTCAGCTGCCAGCCCTCTGTCGTCAGCTTGCCCCGGACGCTGTCGGGACCAGGCGACCAGCGGCCGGTCTGATCCGCCGCTGCTACCGTCCCGGTCGCCGAGCCGTCGGCCAGGACCGGGAGCCAGCGTTCGCGGGCCTCCTGGTCGCCGGACGCCAGCAGGACCGTGGCGGCCAGGGCGCTGGGCAGGAACGGGCCAGGGTAGAGCGCCCGGCCGAGTTCGGTGTGCATCACGCTGGCTTCGACCGCGGACAGGCCAAGTCCGCCGAACTCCGCGGGGATCATCAGCCCGGCCAGGCCCCGCTGGCCGGTCAGCCGGGAGTGCAGCTGCGGATCGTAGCCGGGTTCCCTGTCGAGCATGCTGCGCAGCGTGGCCGAGGAGAGCTGGTCGGCGAGGAAGCCGCGCAAGCTGTCCTGCAGGGCACGCTGGCCTTCGCTGAGGGCAAGGGAGTCGGGGATGGACATGAGTGGGGCTGCTTAAGCGGGGCTTTAGGGGTGTGCCAGTGACGGCGGTGACGGACCCGGTCAGCGCCTCATCGTATCGGACAGGGGCCGCGCATTAGGGGCAATCCTGGGACCTGGTGACGGGCGTGACCAGGGGTTCGGCGCTCAGCCGTCCCAGCGGGAGCCGAGGGCGGCGTCCACCTTGACCGTGAGCGCGCCGACCGACGGCAGCGCCGGGGCGGACGAGGCGGCCATGGCGTGGCCGCAGGCGGCCAGCGCCCTGGGCTCGAGGAAACGGGTCAGCTGGCCGAAGCCGTGCCGGTCGTCGCGGCCGCGGCGATGGCGGTGCAGGCGCAGCGGCGCGTACAGGTACAGGCAGTCACGGGCGCGGGTGACCGCGACGTAGAACAGGCGGTGCTCCTCGGCCAGCCCGCCGGGGTCTCCCAGGGCCATGTCGCTCGGTACCGCGCCGTCCACCAGCTGGGGCAGGTGGACGACCGGCCATTCCAGGCCCTTGGCTGCGTGGATGGTGGAAATGGTCAGGTGGTCCTCGTCCAGGCGCGGCGGGCCTGCCAGGTCCGACGCCGAGACCGGCGGATCCAGGGTGAGCTCGGCGAGCGCGTCGTGCAGGGAGGGCTGGGCCGCGGCCGCGGCCAGCCGGGTCAGCGTGGCCGTCACGGCAGCCCTGGAGCGGATCGGCGCGGCCTCGGGCTGCAGCAGCAGGTCGTCGAAGTCCAGCAGGTGCCTGGCGCGCTTGCTGGCGGTGTAGGCGCGGAACAGGCCTGCCAGCTGGCTGGTGAACGGGGCGCACCACGGGAAGCTTGCGGTGACCACCTCGCTGACCGGCCGTCCCGTGTTCACGCAGCGGGGTGTAGATGTCGGCACACGCGACGGCCTTCGGCGACCGCTGCCCGGTATCGGTCAGACCGTGGTCGGGGCGCAGCGCATCGAGGATGTCGGCGGTGTCGGCCGGGTCGAGGATGGTGAACTGCGGCGGCAGGGAGAACGATTCCGCGTGCTGGCGGATGATCTTGTGCGCGAGGGCATGGAACGTGCCGCCGCAGATCCGCTCGGACCCGCCTGAGGCGGCACGGGCGAGCATGTCGGCGGCCGCCCGCCGGTGCCGGCCCCGGCCAGTACAAGCAGCGGGCCGCCGGTGTGCGTGACCGCCCGCCGCTGCTGCTCGTTCAGCCCGTCCAGGATGTCACGTTCATCGAACATGCATATGAACATAACCAAATGGAGCTGCGGGACTCGTACGCCGCGCCGGCAGGGCGCGGTCAGAGACGTCGGTCAGGCCTTGGCGGCGGCGGTGAACACGGGGAGGTAGCCGTCTTCCTGGCCGGTGGCGGTGGGATGGTACGACGAGCCGAGCGACAAGATGTCAACCGAGTGCAGCCAGCTGGCGGAGTCGCAGATCTCATGGCCGGCGAACTGGCTCTGCACGCTGGCGAACGTGTCGCCGTTGTGCGCCGCGGCCGTCGCCAGCGCGCTGTCGAGGTCGTCGGCGCCCTGGTTGAGGGCGGTGCGGTCGGCGGTGCTCAGCCCGATGCAACTGCTGGACTTGGACAGGTCGTAGAGGTCGGGATAGCCGACGACGACGATCTTCGCGTTGGGCGCGTCGTGCCTGATGGCCTGCAGGGTGACGTTGAGGCTGCCGGGCAGCACGTCGGCGACGAGGGCCTCGGCGGCAGAGACGGCACTCAGGCAGGAACTGGTCGGCAGCAGCACGCAGGTCGTCATGACGCTGCTGAAGCCCACGTCGTTGCCGCCGATCGTGATGCTGACCAGCGTGGTCTGCGAGCTCAGCGCCGACAGCTGGCTGCTGTCCACGGTGGACGTGGTCGCGTTCGAGCAGGCCACCGACGTGAACGAGGCGGGATGGTTGGCGTCGGCCCACTGCTCCGGATAGGCGTTCGTGCTGCGGTCACAGCTTCCGCTCGAGGAGATGTAATCCCCCGCGCCCACTCCTGAAGAGTAGGAGTCACCGAGCGCCACGTAGTTGACGGCGGGGGCGGCGTTGGCGGCCGGCGAGGCGGTCAGCGCCACCGTGAGTCCGACGGCCGAAGCGGCGGCAAGCATCGCACCGGAAACAATGGACAAAACGCGCACAATTCACCCCACCGGGTCGAGGAAGGCCCTGAAATCGCACGGGACTGCTCTTCTCCTATCACGGGGCGAGAGGTGATTTCAATCGGTTACACATAAATCACCTATTGTGAAAGCAGTGGCTAATGCCCGTTTAGCAGGTGCCGCCTGGCTGGTCCTGAGCAGCTCGCGGGCGATGACGAGCTGCTGGATCTGGCTGGTCCCCTCGTAGATGCGGAACAGGCGCACGTCGCGGTACAGCCTCTCGACCGGGATGCCGCGGATGTAGCCGGAGCCGCCGTGGATCTGGACCGCGCGGTCGGCGATCCGGCCGACGGCCTCGCTGGCGAAGTACTTCGCCGCCGAAGGGGCGAGCCGCCGGTCGGCACCGCTGTCGTACTGCGCCGCAGCGTCGAGCACCAGCGCCCGGGCCGCCATGTACTCGGTCTGCGAGTCCGCGAGCATTCCCTGGACGAGCTGGTACTCGCCGATCGTGTGGCCGCCCTGGGAGCGCTCGCTGGCGTAGGTCACGCTCTCGTCGACGAGCCTGGCCGCGACGCCGACGCACATCCCCGCGATGATCAGGCGCCCGTGCGCGAGGCTGCGCATCGCCGTGGCGTAGCCCGCCTGGGCCTCCCCGCCGACGAGCGCGTCAAAGGGCACCCGGGCGTCGGCGAACACCACGTCGGCGGTCCAGGCGCCGGCCTGGCCCATCTTGTGGTCGCGGGCCGCCACGGTGACCCCGGCGGTGCCCGCGGGCACGATGAACACGCCGATGCCCCTGCCTGGCGGGGCCTGCGGATCGGTCCGCGCGAACACCATGAACACGTCCGCCATCGGGGCGTTGGTGATGTAGCGCTTGAGGCCGTCGATGACCCAGCCCCCGTCTTCGGCCCGGGCGCTCGTGGTCAGCCGGCTCGGGTCCGACCCGGCGTCCGGCTCGGTCAGCGCGAACGAGGCGACCACCTCGCCGGAGGCCAGCCGGGGCAGCCAGCGCTCGCGCTGCTGCCCGGTGCCGGCCAGGACAAGCACCTGGCCGGCGATCCCGTTGTTGGTGCCGAACAGCGACCGGAACGCCGGGCTCGTGTAGCCCAGCTCGATCGTCACCCGGACCTGCTGCTCGACCGAGAGGCCGAGGCCGCCGTACTGGCCGGGCAGCGCGTAGCCGTACAGGCCCATCTCCTTGGCCTGCGCGATCAGCCGGGGCGGGATCTCGTCGGATTCGTCGATGTCCGCCTCGGCGGGCATCACCTCGCGCCGGATGAAATCGCGCAGCAGCTTCAGCAACTCGTCGAATTCCGCCTGGGTCACCATGAGCGCGACACTAACCCGGCGCGGCGTACGGCGGAAGGCCGGGACGGGAACGGGAACAAGCGGGTTCGCGGGCTGGCCAGGTCCGGCCCGGATCGTCCACGATGATCAGGGAGCGTACTTCGACATCAAGCTGGCCGACCATAAGACACTGAGGCGGGATATGGATTCCGAGAACCTGGCACGGCAGGCCGAGCTGGCGTTTGAGCGGCAGGGCGACTACGACTCGCTGTTCTTCGAGGGCC
>JASHTQ010000512.1 GCA_030040475.1 Streptosporangiaceae bacterium | reverse complement strand
CGCCGGGCGACCCGCAGGCCGGAGGGTCCCGCGCGCTGCGCGAGGGCCTGCAGGGCCTGTCCTACACCGGGCTGATCGAGATCTCCGAGGGCGACGGCCCCGCGGGGGTGAACGCGGTCACCGTGCACCCGGTGGTGGCCGACGCCAACCGCAGCAGGCTCTCCGCGATGGCCCCCGCCGACCGGGCCGTCGTGCAGGAAACGACCGTCGCGCTGCTCGAGGCCGCGGCGGCCGGCCTCGACCCGGCCAGGCCGGGCGACTGGCCCGCCTGGCGGCTGCTCGTGCCGCACGTGAACGCCGCCATCGACCTGCTGGCCGCCGACCTGGACAGCTCGCCGCTGGCCCGGCTGGTCACGGTCGGCGCGGTGGGCGCCGACGCCTTGCTGCACGGCGGGCGGCTGGCTGCGGCGGAGAAGCTCGCCCAGGCCAGCGTCCTGGCGGCAGCCCGCCTGGGCGATGACGACCTGGCCGCGATGACCGCACGCGGCAGCCTGGCCCGCACCCTGGTCCGGCGCGGTCGCTGCACGGAGGCCGAGGACGTGTACCGGGACCTGCTCGCCGAGCGGATCAGGGTCCAGGGATCCGATGACCCCGACACGCTCGCCACCAGGGCCGACCTAGCCGGCGCCATCGGCCTGCAGGGCCGCTACCGCGAGGCCGAGCAACTGTACCGCCGCCTGCTCGACGACGACACGCGGGTGCTGGGTCCCGGGCACAGGTATACCCTGTCGGCGCGGCACAACCTGGCCAGGATGACCGGCCGCCAGGGCCGCTACGCCGAGGCCGAGGAGCTGTGCCGCGAAGTCCTGGATGACCAGCGCCGGCTGCTCGGCGAAGAGCATCCAGACACCCTGGCCACCCGGCACAGCCTGGCCCGGATCACCGGGATGTCCGGCCGGTACGCCGAGGCGGAACGGATGTACCGCCGGGTCCTTGACCAGCGGCGGCGGGTCCTCGGTCATGACCACCCGGACACGCTGTCCACCCGGCACCGGCTGGCGCGGATGATCGGGCTGCAGGGCCGCTACGCCGAGGCCGAGGAGCTGTGCCGCGAGGTCCTCGAGGACCGCCACCGGCTGCTCGGCGAGGATCATCCGGACAACCTGGCCACCCGGCACCGGCTGGCGCGGATGCTCGGCCTGCAGGGCCGCTACGCCGACGCCGAGCCGCTGTTCCGGCAGGTGCTTGCGGCCCGGCGCCGCACCCTGGGCGAGGATCACCCCGACACGCTGGCCACCGGTCACCGGCTGGCCTGGCTCATCGGCCGCCAGGGCCGCTACACCGAGGCGCTGGACCTGGTCAGCAAGGTTCTCGGCGGTCGCAGGCAGACCCTCGGCGACGATCATCCGGACACCCTCGCCGCCCGCGAGACGCTGGCCTGGCTGACCGGGCTGCGCGGCAAGCTCGGCGAGGCGGAGGAACTGTGCCGGCGGGTGCTCGCCGACCGGACCCGGGTCCTCGGCGGCCAGCATCCGGACACCCTCGCCACCCGCGCCACCCTGGCCTGGCTGACCGAGCGCCAGGACCGGCACGCCGAGGCCGAGCGGCAGTATCGCGATCTGCTCGCGGACCGGCAGCGGATCCTCGGCGATCGCCATCCCGACACGCTGACCACCCGCCAGGACCTGGCCAGGGTCCTCGGCCGCAGGAACCGCTTCGCCGAGGCCGAGTCGCTGTGCCGCGGTGTGCTCGCCGACCGGAGGCGTGTCCTCGGCGACGATCATCCGGACACGCTCGCCTCGCGCGCCGCGCTCGCCTGGCTCGCGGCCCGCCAGGGGCACCCCGAGGAAGCCGAGGAGACCTACCGGCAGGTCCTCGCCGACCGGAGCCGGGTCCTCGGCCCCACCCACCCCGACACCGAGGCAACCCGCGCCGAACTCGCCCAGCTCTCCGGCAACGCCGGCACGTTCGCGCCCGGTGCCTAGTCGGCCGCCTGGCCGGCCACGTGATCGGCGGCGGCGAGCATCTGGCGCGCCACCGGCTGCAGTCCGATCCCGGTGCCGAGCAGCCCGGTCGACACCCGTTCCACCACCCCCCACTCCCAGATGGCGGCGGCGTCCAGGCCGGTCTGCCGCGCCAGCCACCGTGCCCGCTGGCGGGGATCGCCGTGCATGAGCTCGACCGGGTCCTCGCGCATCACGATCCCCATGTCGTACTCCGCCTCGGCCAGCAGGCCGTCGGGGTCGACGAGCTTGAACCCGCCGCCCGCCTCGAGCGCGTTCCACTCGTGCACGTCGCCGTGCACGAGGACGGCGCGCTCGTCGTCGTGGGCGGCGACGCGGCGCGCCGCGCAGGCCAGCGCGTGGCTGACCGCGCGCTCCGAACACGGGCGGCCGAGTTCCTCCCAGCTCGCCACGATGGAGCTGGCGAGCCGGCGTCCCTTGTCCGCGCCCGAGGGCAGGCCGCTGTCCGGGGCCGGTCGCCACACCCGCGCCGCGGTCGCGGACAAGATCTCGTGCCGGCGCGCGATCGGCAGCCCGAGCTCATGCAGCGAACGGCCGAGCCGTTCCAGCAGCAGCGCGCCGCGCGCCTGGTCGGCCCGCAGCAGCCGGACGCACCCCTCGCCGCCGGCCAGCCGCAGCACCGTGATCTCGTTCGCGGCCGCCCGGTTGGCCGCGCCGCCCCGCGCCCGCGGGATGAGCAGCTTCAGCACCGCCGGGCTGCCGTCGCTCAGCGTCGCCTCGGCGACGAACGCCTCGGTGGCGTCCTGGTACGGCCGCCCGACCCGGATCGACCACTCCCGCTCGACGTCCGCGACCAGCAAGGGAAGGTCGTCGATCCAGCCCGGCGCGCCGACGGCCGCGGCCTTGTTCCTGACCACGGCCGGGATGGCCAGCCGGGCCCGATCCGGGCCGCCTCCCGCGGTTACGCCCACAACCAGACGAGCTTACGGGCCGCGAGGGCCACAATGGGTGCCATGCCCCGCGCCGTTCCCCGCCACGACCGCGATGCCGGCGGCCCCGCCGACGTGCTGGCCGCCAAGGCCGCCCTGCGCGAGGAGGTCTGGTCCGCGATGAGCGCGGCGAAGGTGGCGCGGTTCCCCGGCGCGGCCGGGCGGATCCCGAACTTCACCGGCGCCGAGGCCGCCGCCGAACTCCTCCGCGGCACGCCGCAGTGGCAGGCGGCGCGCACCCTCAAGGCCAATCCGGACTCCGCGCAGCTGCCGGTCCGCCAGCGCGCGCTGCAGGACGGCAAGACCGTGTACATGGCCGTGCCGCGGCTTGCCGAACCCGAGCCGTTCTTCGCCCTCGACCCGGACCACCTCAGCGAGCCGCCCCGCAAGGCGGCCTCGATCAGCGGCGCGGCCCGGTCCGCCCGCCGGGTCACGCTGGCCGAACTCGATCCGGTCGACCTCGTGGTGATGGGCTGCGTGGCCGCGGGGGAGGACGGGGCCAGGCTCGGCAAGGGCGGCGGGTTCGCCGACCTGGAGTTCGCCCTCGCCACCGTCGCGGGCCTGATCGGGCCGGGCACCGTGACCGTCACCACCGTGCACGAACTCCAGGTCCGCCCGCCAGGCACGATCCCGCTCACCGGCCACGACGTGCCGCTGGACTTCGTCGTCACCCCCGACCGGGTGATCGACTGCCGCGCCAGCCGCGGCCCGCGGCCCACCGCCGGCATCCGCTGGGCGGACCTGACCGAGGAGAAGATCGCGGCCATACCGCTGCTGGCGGCGCGCCGCCCCGGCCACGGCTGATCCGCGGGGCCGCGGCTGATCCGCGGGGCCGCGGCAGGGCGATGCCGTGCACGAACCCCGGCCCCTGGCACGAGGTCGGCCCGACGCGGCTAGCATGCCCGCATGAGCCACGCCGCGGGCCACCATGCCCACCACTGCCACGCCGGTATCAAGGGCAAGGAAGGCAAGCAAGCCTGGCTGGCCGCGACCTGGCCCCTCGTCAGGGACCAGTTGCCCCCGCCGCCGGACAGCGTGATCGAGGTGGGCTGCGGCCCGCTCGGCGGGCACGTCCCCAACCTGCTGCGGGCCGGCTACGACGTCACCGGCGTCGATCCGGAGGCTCCCGAGACCTCCTCGCCGTACCGCCGGATCGCGTTCGAGGACTACCGCCCCGACGCCGCCGCCGGCGCGGTCGTCGCGTCCGTCTCGCTGCACCACATGCACGACCTCGGTGCCGCGCTCGACCACGTCGCCGACCTCCTGGCCCCCGGCGGCACGCTGGTCGTCGTCGAGTGGATCTCCGAGGACCTGGACGAGCGGACCGCCCGATGGTGCTTCGGCCGCCACCCCCGCGGTCCGGAGGACCCGGACGACCCCGACGACCCGGGCTCCTGGCTGGCCGGGATGCAGGCCGACTGGACCGCGTCCGGCCTGCCCTGGGATGACTACTTCCGGGCCCGGCTGGACGAGCACGGCATGCACCCCGCCGCCGTCATCCGCCGCGAGCTGGCGACCCGCTTCGCCACCGTCCACCTGAGCACCGGCCCCTTCTACTTCTCCGACCTGCTCGACGCCGACGAGCGCGCCGAACAAGCCGCGATCGACTCCGGCGACATCAACCCCGGCTGCCTCCGCTACGTCGGCCGCAAAATCAACCGATAAAAATCAAAGCTCTATCCTCGGGCGAGCACCCGGCGAACCAGTTCCGCTCCACCTCCGCCATGTGCTGTACCAGGCCCGTCATCGTGAGGCCGGATGGCGGCACGGACATGGCGGCGGCCCGCCCGTCGCCCAGGCCCTCGCACTTCATGGCGAGCGTGGTGCGGTGAAAGTCAGGCCAGCTCTCGGGTGCCTGGGCTGGTAGACGGGAAACTCCGAGCCATCAGGCAGGCGGATCGCGGCGGGACCTCGCCTCACGCACTGCGCCGTGCTGACCGCCAGCCCGGCGAGGACTCGAGCCTCATTCCCGCGGGGTCTGTTCTTCGAGCAGCACCTCCATCCCATTCGGTGAACCGACCTTGACGATCCGGTAACTCCAGTCCTCCCGCGGCCGCTCGATGATCACTTCGAATTCAAGACCTGCCCGCTCGCAGGCGGTGATCGCAGCGTCTACGTCACTGACGCCGAGCTGCCAGGTCAGCTGCGATGACGGCGGATCGGCGTCGGTCCGGCGGCTGAGCCCGAACTCGACCAGGTCATTGCCGACGGCGATGAAGCCCGGATACTCCGGACCCTCGTAGGTGGTGCGCAGGCCAAGCTTCTGGTAGAAACGCCGCTCCGCGTCCGGATCCGCCACGTGCAGAATCGGCAGGAGCTTGGTGATCAGGTCACTCATCCTCCCGATTGTGCCAAGCAAGCCGCCCTGGCGTCCGCACGCCCAGGTGAGCCACTACGAGCATGACACCGAGTCCGACTACCACGTCGCCGTGACAGCCTCGCCTTCGCCCGATCCGCGATCATGCATGAGAGCGCATTCCCAGTGCGGTCGACACCGCATAGACATACAGACCCGTCGTCTCGCGCGATGAACTAGTGCCGTGGCCGGACACGTTCGCCCCGCGGATCGCACCTGCCGCAGCCGCCGCATCTGACCTGCCTCACCCGCCGCTGCCACCCGCCGCCGGCGGGATCGTGGGTCAAAACTTCCCCGATAAGGGCAGTAACGACCCACGATCATGACAACAGGTCCGGATCAGGGCGGCGAAGGGAATCACGCGGACGGCTGCCGCGGCGCCCGGCGGGGCAACCGTTGCTTGCTGCGGCACTAGCCCGGAAGGCGGTTCGGCAGGCGTCCGCGGGGCCGGCCGTGCCGCATCGTGCGCCCGCCATATGGTGTTTCCCGCTATGACATTTAGCTGGCTCAACCGTCGCTCATGGCGACGAAGTGCGGCAACTCATTATCAATGCCCAAAAGCGGCATGAATCTGAACGCCGACCGTATGATCTCGGAGCCGGTTGGATAAGCCTTTCGGAATAGTTGGTTACGATCGGCCATCGGACCGGTATCCCCGTGCAAGGCTATAGGCATGCAGACCTCGCGTGCCTGCGGGCGGACGTCTCGCGCGGCCACGCTGGAGGATCTCTTCCGTGCCCTTTACCGTCTGGACGGCGCCGAAGCCGACCTGTCCGGCATCCGCATCCACCGCGTCGGCGTCGGCGGCGCATGCGCGGCGTGGGGGTGCGCCGCGATGACCGCGGGTTCGGACATCTACATCCGGGCTGACTGCTACGCGCCGCACACCCGGGCGGGCCTGTGGCTGCTGGCCCACGAGGTGGCCCATGTCGTACAGCAGCGCCGCGGGCCGGTCGAGGCGGTGCCCCTGACCGCGGGCTGGGCGGTCGGCCCGTGTCGCGGCGCGGAGGAAAGCGAGGCCGACGCCGCGGCGGACGCGGTCCTGGCCGGCCGGCGGTTCGCGTTCGGCCCGCCGTCTGCCCGGGCGACGGCATGCTCCGGCGGCGCCCGGATCCTCCAGCGCTACGCAGCCTGGGAGCACCTGCTGCTCGGGAACCTCGATCCCGCTGCGGTCGGCCAGATTGTCCCGGCATCCGGCGGGCAGCTGCCGAACGGCGCCGTCCGCCAGCTGGAGACGCAATGCGCGCTGCTCGAGGAGCTCGGGCGCGATCCGGTAGATGTGGACACGGACCGGTTGCGGGAGAACTATCCAGGGATCCGGACGGTGCGGCTTTCCGCGAGCGGCCTGGTGGTGAGCCTCGGCGAGATCAACGTGCTGGCCGATTACCTGTCTCATCCGGACGACATCGACGCGGCGTCGGCCGCCTTCATCGTCCCGGTCGTCCAGGCCATCCGCTCGCAGAGCTATCGCGAGCTGCACCGGGTGATGGGCAGGAGCCGGCCTCCCCGGCCGAGCTGGGGCACCCTGCGGTACCCGAACGTCCGGACCTTCGCCGCCGTCAGGGAGACGATCGAGATCGACGCCCTGGGCAGGAAGTGCCAGCGTCCTGCCGCGCAGCGATATCTCTCCCTGCTCGCGCGCAACGCCAGCCACTTCGCGCCGTTCTCCTGGTACCGGTGGCAGTCCTTCCACCTGCGCGCGCGGCAGATGATCGCGCACGCCGATACCGGGCCAGCGGCGGAACGGCAAAGGCTGCGGTCCCTTGCCCTGGTCTACGCCGGCTATGCGGACCATTTTCTGCATGACTCCTTCGCGGCCGGCCACCTCGCGAACAAGACCCTGATCATGCAGTGGTACGTGGAGTGGATGCTGGCATCGGGAGCGGTCTTCGCGGATCGGGCCCTGCTCCGCGAGATGACCTACCAGCGCCAGCCCCTGCTGCATGGTCCCGACCTGTACAACCCGAAACCGGGAGCAGACGGGGACCGGCTCTATCCGGACGGCAACTGCGACCCATGCGCGATCACCGATCCTCAGTCGGCCATCGAGGGCCGGACGCTGGAGGCGCGCATTCTGTCCAGCGGCGTCTCCGGGACCAGCGCGGCGCAGCGGGAGCAGCGGTACCTGTGCTATCTGGCGCTGCTGCGCAGCAGCGTGGCCCAGCTATCGTCCAACGTGGTGCATAACTACCTCAACGAGCGCTCGGTGGTGGTCGCGAGCGGCCCGGACGGACCCCGCTACCGGATGTGGGGCGATCACGCGATGTTCGCCGGCCAGGCCGGAGCGAGCAGGGCCGGAGCGAGCAGGGCCGCGGCGGTCGAGGCGGCCACCGCGGCGCACACTTCCCGGCGCGCGATCGCGGAGCTTCTGGCCAGGGGCGATACCGATATCGCCGGCCGGCAGATATTCGAGAGCCTGCCGAGTTACGTCGAGATGCGCGGCGCCCTGCTGCCGCTGCGCGAATGGCAGGACGCCGAGCTGAGGGACCTGTGCTTCGGCCGGCTCTTCGGCAGGCCGGGCACCCGGGCAAGGAAACTGGTGCTTGGCCTGCTCGCCCGGAATCTCGGCCTTCCGTGCGAGGACTACACCGACCTGCGCGAGCGCCTCGGCCCCAAGGCGGCGGGCTAGCCCTGCCCCCACCCGAGAACGGGCGGCGGCCCGAAACTCGGGATGCTGCAGGCAGGTACGCTGCCGGTGCCCTGGATCTGGGTCACGCTTACGTCGTCGGCGCTGTTGCCGAGCGGGCCTGCCGGGACGATGTTGCTGTTGTAGACGTAGGCCTCCACGTACTGCGTCGGGCTTTCTCCCTCGGTCGGCCCCTCGTTGCCGTGGTTGCCGTCCTGGGTGACGTTGTCCAGGTCGATGTTCTCGAGTTCAAGCTGCAGCGGGTTCTGCGCGTCGAAGCCCTCGAAGATCGAGTAGGCGCCGGACTCCGAATCGGTGGACACCACGCCGTTCAGCACGATGTCGCTCTGGGTGGGGACGCTGGTCCCGCCGGAGGAGTAGTGCGGGTTGAAGATGAGCACGTGCTTGATGTTGGTCATGCAGATGTCCCGGTAGGTGACCTGCTGGGTCAGGCCGCCGCTGTTGGCGTCGGTCTTGATCTGGATGCCGGTGTCGCTGGCCGACAGGTTGCCGAAGCTGTCGAACCCGTTCAGCGTCGAGTTCTCGAACAGCACATTCGCCACGCCGCCGGCCGTCTGGCTGCCGACGGAGAGCCCGTGCGAGCCGTAGCAGTGCACGTCGTCGACGGTGATGTTCCGTGCCGGCGTGCCCGGGTTGGACTTCACCGCGACGCAGTCGTCGCCGTTCTGGATCATGTCGTCCTTGATCGTGACGTCGCTCTCGCTCTCCGGGTCGACGCCGTCGGTATTGCGGGCGGTGGCGGGCGAGTTGATCTCCACGCCCCAGACGGTGAGCCCGAAACCGTTCTGGATCTCGATGTGGTACATGGGCGAGTTTTCCAGCTCGATCTGGAAGATCGTGATGTTGTCGACGCCGCTGCCCTGGACCAGGATCGGGTTGTTCTGGTTACCGCCGGAAGCAGCCGCCGCGGCCACGTCCCACCAGGTCTGGGTGGAGCCGACCAGGGTCCCGTTGCCCCGCCCGTCGATCGTGCCCAGGCTGCCGTCCTGACCGCGCGTGCCCATCAGGCCCGAGTCGGAACCGCCGAAGGTGATGAACGGGTAGCACCCGCCGCCCGCCGCGCTGACGGTGCCGCAGGTGTTGGCCGGAGCCTGGCTGGGGATCTGGTAATCCGCCGGGTTGAGCGAGGCGTAGAGGGTCGCGCCGTCCTGGACCAGCAGGACCTCATGCGCCCTGATGGTGAGCGGCCCGCTCAGGAAGGCATTGTTGTCGCCGTCGGTGACGAGTTCGACCGCGCCGCCGGTGTAGGCGCACAGGTTCAGGGCCCGCTGAATGCGGCTGGTGTCCGGCGGTGTGGTCTCGTCCGCGCTGCTGAACTCCCCGGTGCTCGTCGACAGCCCGGCCCTCAGCCTGATGCAGAGCCCCGGGAGGAACGGCTGCCGTGGATGACGCGGATCGCCCGTGGCCTCGGGCAGCTGCTGCGCAGCCGCCGTTGTCGCGGCGGCGGCCGGCGTCGCGCCGGCCAGAGGTCCCGCGGCGAATGCGACCGGAGCGAGCGCCTGGCCTGCTGCGATGGCCAAGCCGACAGCGGTGGCCGCGGGCAGCCACCTGAACCTGATTTTCATTGACCTCTCCCGAGTTCGTCAGATTCACAGACACACCCAGCGACGTCGGCACCGGCACGCCACGCCACGCCCGATGAGCATTACGCGGTCAAGGCCGCACCCGGCAGCCGCGATAGCAGTCGATCGCGATGATCATATATCGTATCTTTCATATGGTGTAGGGAATACGCGGAAATCGCCCCGGGCTGGATCACTCGCTGACGCGGCTTGCGTCCCGCCGGGCGGGAAGCGCGCCGGGGTCGTAGTCGTAGAGCCAGCCGGTCGCCTTCTCGTAGAAGCGGTTGAAGACGTGCGGCATGATCACCTCGCGCATCCGGGTCGCGACCGGCCCGCCGGTCTTCGCGTCGCGGTTCGCGGCCTCGGTCTTGGCCAGCTTGCCGGCCCTCGGGTGTCGTCGCCGGTCGAAGGCGCCGAGCCCGGCCGCGACGGTGTCCGCGGCGGCTAGTTCCGTGGCCAGGACCACGGCGTCCTCCATCGCCATCGACGCGCCCTGGCCCGCGCCGACCGGATAGGCGGCGTCGCCGACCAGAACGGTCCTGCCGTCATGGCGCCGGGTTACCGGGGGCATCGCGTATCCGAGTGTCGCGGCGCGAACCTCCGTGGCCGCCCGCAGTATCGCGGCCGCCTGTGCCTCAGTGCGGAACAGCCCGGCAAGCAACGTCGCGCTCATCGCGGCCGGATCCGGCGGCCGGGCCGCCGCGACCTGCGCGGTCCACCACACCGAGCCATCGGGCACGGGCAGGTAGATGAAGACGCCATGCCTGGCGAAGATCCAGTTAAAGCCGTGCCGCGAGATCCCGGCTGGCAGCCTTGTCCCGTCTGAGCTGCCGGAGACATGGTAGAGCTTCGCGTAGGCAGGCCCCGGCGCCGCAGGATCCAGTGCCCGGCGGGTAACCGACCAGATGCCGTCGGCCCCGACGACCAGGTCGGCGTCGGCGGCCAGCGGGTCGGCCGCGCCCTGGACCCGCTGCCCGGTGTGGATGCGGGCGCCCGACCGCAGGGCCTCCTCGCGTAGCGCGGTGACCAGGTCGGCGCGCATCAGCGTGACGCTGCGCCATGGGTCCTGCGGGCGCCGCCCTCTCGCGACGTCGCCGAGCAGCTTGCCCCGGCCCGACCACATGAGCTGGCGGTCCACGGGGAACCCGGCCCGCTGCACCTGAGACAGGCAGCCGAGCGCGTCCAACGCGCGCAACCCGTTCACCGCGATGCTCACATACGACCCGACAGGCCCGGCCGGGTCCTCGTAGGCCTCGTACACGGTGACCTGTGCACCGATCCTCGCCAGAGCGATTGCGCTCGCCGATCCCGCCACCCCGCCGCCGATCACTACCGCGCGCATGCCGCCTCCCGTCCACTAGCTGAATTCACATTCACTGAACTTAAATTCAGTATTATGGTCAGGAGGGCATGCCGTCAAGAGATGGGGACATGCATTGCCTGGCGGACGTCGCCCCGCGCGACGGCCGTCAGCAGCTGAACGCCACGGTCCTCGTGGCGGAAGCCGTGTCGGGGCCGAGGACCTCCAGGGTAACCTTCTGTGACGTGCTGCCGTGACCCGTGCCCTGGACGGCGACGGTCACGTAGATGGAATGCTGCCCGGACACGACCGACTCGCTCAGCGGCTGCGGAGCCTGCACCTGCGGCTGGAACGCCCATTCATAGGAGACGGTTCCGGCCGAGCCGTTGGTGTCGATGCGTCCGGTGACGTCGACCCCGCATCCTCCCGTCTTGGCCACCGAGGTGATCCTCGCGCCGCTGACGCTGAAGGCCGCGTGATGGAACCGCAGGTACAGCACGACTCCCGCCGCGATCAGCAAGACCACGGTAAGCGCCGAACCGAGCGTCCGCCGCATCCTGCCCTTGCGCCGCGGCGCTTCGGGCAGGCGACCGGTACGCCAGACCTGCTCCGCCGTCACTCCGGCTTGACTAGGCGCGGCCGCCGCGGGCACCCCAGGACCGTACCGAACGACGTCTGACGACCCGCCGCTTCCCGGTGCCTGGTACGGCGCGGCGCTCCCAGGTGCTTGGTACGGCGCGGGCGGCTGATACGGCGGGGCGTTCGTCGGCGGTTCGTGCGCCGGGGCATCGACCGGCGGCCGTCCCGACGCAAAGTTTGTCGGCATCTGCCCAGGCGGGATCGTCGGGGGCATCGGGCCTGGCGGGGGATCCGCGGGCCTCCGGCCGGGCGCGAGGTTCGTAGGCACCTGGGCCTGCGACAGATTTGCGGGCGGCTGATGACGTGGCGCGTACGGCGCGTCCGGCTGCTGCGGCGCCATCTCGGTCGGCTGGTATCCCGGGACGGGCTGCTGCCGGGAGAGTTCGGTGGGCTGGTATCCCGGTACCGGCTGCTGCCGTGACAGCTCTGTGGGCTGGTATCCGGGCACGGGCTGCTGCCGTGACAGTTCGGTGGGCTGGTATCCGGGCACGGGCTGCTGCCGTGACAGCTCGGTGGGCTGGTATCCCGGGACCGGCTGCTGCCGGGACAGTTCGGTCGGCTGATACCGAGGCTCGACGTCCGGCGGCTGGTGAGCAGGGTCCGCTTGGCCGCCCGGCAGGGGTCGGCTAACCGGATCGCGACCTGGGAAATTACCCGCCGCCACGTCGCTGTCATCTGCATCATCTGGCTGCGCGGGACCTGGCCCGGATGACCATTCCCCCATCTGGCCCATCTCCCGGCTTAAGGGATGAGTTCCTGGAGCACGCCGGGCTGCCTGCCAGGTTCGGACATACGCACCGTCCTCCCCGGACCGTCCTAGCGGCCACTCATCAAGTTGGCTACAAGGGCGCGCTTCCTCCCGGTGCGGTCAGCGACCCTGAACCGGGGAACCGCATGGGCCTGGCGCAACTAAACAACTGAAGTGTGCATTACAACGATCCTACGGTCAATCTGCTCCCTGGCCAGGCCGATCTCACCAGGCTGTGGCCCCGTCTGGTCTAGACTGAATATAGCTTCAGCGAACTTCAGTTCAGCATCATGCCGAGGCGGCCGTGCCGTCCAGCGAACGCCGTCCCCGGAGGTAGCCATGGGAGTGCGCAAGGTCAAGGCGGCGGAGACCGAGTCGGCCCTGAAGGCGGCCGCGCGGCGAGAGTTCGCCGAACGCGGCTACCTGAACACCAAGATCACCGACATCACGGCCGCCGCAGACCGGGCAACGGGTTCCTTCTACGAACACTTCGCGGGCAAGGAGGACCTGCTTCGGGCGCTGCTCGCCGACATGCACTCCCAGGCAGGCGACCGGCTCGCCTCAGAGGATCACCCTCCGCATGACCTGACCGACCCACAGCAGCTTCGTGACCATGTCCAGGTGGCCTGGAACGTGATGAGCGAAAACCGGCCCGTGATGATCGCCCTGTTCGAGTCGGCCATGGCGGCGGGCCCGGGGTCCGGTGCGCTCTGGGACCGGCTTGCCGAGGACACCGAAATGTTCCGCAGACACCTGGAATACCTCCGCCAGCGCGGCCACCGGCTGCCGGGCGATCCCGCCCTGGTCGCCGCGGCGATGGGCGGGATGATGTCGATGCTCGCGTACGCGCTACTTCCCGGCGGCACCCGCTACTCAACCGCCGAGATCGTCGAAACGCTCAGCAGCCTGCTGCTGTACGGCCTGGCCGGGCCGCAGGCGCCGCGGCCCGCAGGCGACGCCCGCGGCTGAGCGTATGGCAGGGCCGCAGCCGGGCGTCTCAGCCGAGGCCGCCGCCGCCGCGTTCGCGTATCGCCCGGATGTCCTCGCTGACCCGGAAGATCACGATAAAGAACTCCAGGATTATGCGGTAAAACGCCAGCACGATGATGATGAATAGCGGATCGCCGATGACCAGGACGCCGATGCCGAATATCGCGCTGGCCTTGAATGCGGTAATCGTAAACGCCAGCGCGCATAGCACAGTGCCGATCAGTACCAGCACATAGAGCACCTTTATGACGGTAGGCGTGACGAATGACGTGAATCCGAAGTCGAACAGCGAGCCAAGGAATCCCTTCGTACCCGCTGTCTGGTGCCGTACTCCGGCGGCCGGCGGTTCGGCATTCGGATGGGCCATTCCGGCATCCGCGATCCCGGCGCCGTACATATCCGCCATCCCGGCGCCGTAAGCGTCGGCGCTTCCCGCGCCGTACTCGTCGGCCGAGGTCGCGCCGTAGGCCCCCTGCGGGCCCGCGCCGTATCCGGCGGCTGGCATCGTGGCGAACGGATCGGGCGTGGCCGCACCGTAGCCTCCCTGCGAGCCCGCGCCGTAAGACCCGGCCGAGCCGGCGCCGTAGCCTCCGGTCCCTCTGCCCCCGGCAGGGTATGCGCCGGTCGGCGGGGCGGAGCCGTACGAGTCTGCCCCTCCGGCGCCGTAGTACTGCTCGCGGGCCGCGTGACCGCCGCCACCCCAGTCACCGGGCCGTCCCCCCTGGCCCCCTTGACCTCCAGAGCCCCCTCGGCCCTGGCTTGATGATCGCTCGGTCATCTGTGTCTCTCCAAGGGATCGATCCTCGCGCCGACGCCTTCTGTTCTACCCTTCGAAGCGCGCCGGCTGCTGGCCAGGTTACTTACTCTCGTGCTACGAAATACGAACTTTCCCCAAGATCGCAAGTCATGGTATTCAGCAAGGCTCTGGATGCCATAGCTCATAAGCACGGCCATTTAGCGACGTCCTACCGGCCCTGCCCGACCCGCCGCGCCCGCCCTGCCCGGGCCTGCCCCGCCCGCGGCCGAGCCCACCCCGCCCGGGCCT
>JASHTQ010000511.1 GCA_030040475.1 Streptosporangiaceae bacterium | reverse complement strand
GTCGTACAGCTTGGCCAGCTCGGCCAGGCGGGGGTCGGGGACGCCCACCACGCCGACGTTCGGGTCGATGGTGGCGAACGGGTAGTTGGACGCCAGCGCGCCCGCCCGGGTCAGCGCGTTGAACAGGGTGGACTTGCCGACGTTCGGCAGCCCCACGATCCCGATAGACAAACTCACCCGCGCGAGTCTATCGGCGCGCGCCGACCCTCCGATTCAGTGGTCGCGGCGGGCTCAGGGCGGGCGGCGCAGGACCGCGGCCGAATTGGTGGCCATGAAACCGGTAATTACAGTCAGAAATATTGGTACCAGATCGCTCAATGCGTAATTAACGTCACGGGCTTACGGTAAAAGGGATGAACGGTTCGCGAGGGGGTCGCGATGTCGAATTTTGCCGCCTCTTATCCCGATTACGCCGACACGGCCCGGCTGGACAAACTGCGCGCGGCCGAGTACGGGTACCTGGACGCCTGGGGGCACACCTACCTCGACTACACCGGCTCGGGGCTGGCCGCGGACGCCCAATTGCGCGCGCACGCCGATCGGCTGCGCGGCGGGTGCTTCGGCAACCCGCATTCCGACAACCCGACGTCGCTGGCCTCGACCGAGCTGATCGAGCAGGCCAGGGACGCGGTGCTGCGCTACTTCAACGCCGCGCGCGAGGAATACGCCGTCATCTTCACGCCGAACGCAACCGGCGCATGCCGCCTGGTCGGCGAGGCGTACCCGTTCGGGCCGACGTCGCGGCTCGTGCTCACCGCGGACAACCACAACTCGGTGAACGGGCTGCGCGAGTTCGCCCGCCGCAGGCACGCCCGGGTCAGGTACGCCCGCCTCCGCCCCGACCTGCGGATCGCCGACCAGGACGTGGACGGCGCGCTTGGGCGGGGGCACGGATTGTTCGGCTACCCGGCGCAGAGCAACTTCAGCGGGGTCAAGCACCCGCTGGCCTGGGTGGGGCGCGCCCAGGCGGCGGGCTACGACGTGCTGCTGGACGCGGCCGCGTTCGTGCCGACCAACCGGCTCGACCTCGCCGCGGTCAGGCCCGAGTTCGTGACCGTGAGCTGGTACAAGCTGTTCGGCTACCCGACCGGGATCGGCACCCTGCTGGCCCGCAGGGACGCGCTGGCCAGGCTGCGCAGGCCGTGGTTCTCCGGCGGCACGATCGTGGGGGCCAGCGTGCAGGGCGGCTGGCACCAGATGGTCGACGACGAGACCGCGTTCGAGGACGGCACGCTGAACTTCCTCGCCATCCCGGACGTCACCACCGGCCTGGACTGGATCGACGGCATCGGCATCGACGTGATCCACCGCCGGGTCATGTGCCTGACCGGCGCCCTGCTCGACGGGCTCGCCGGGCTCAAGCACAGCAACGGCACGCCGATGACCGTGGTGTACGGGCCGCGGGACCTATCGGGGCGGGGCGCGACGGTGGCGTTCAACTTCCTGGACCCCCGCGGCGCGGTGGTCGACGAGCGCGCCGTGGCGCGGGACACGAGCGCGGCGGGGATCTCGCTGCGAACCGGCTGCTTCTGCAACCCCGGAGCCGGGGAATGGGCGTTCGGGCTGACCCGCGAGGCCGTCCGGGGCCCGCGGTGGCGCGGTTTCCTGCGGCCGGACATGCAGACCGTGGACGACTACCTGGCAATCATCGGGCTGCCGAGCGGCGGCGCGGTGCGGGTGTCGCTCGGGCTCGCGTCCAACCTGGCCGACGTGGAACGGTTCCTGGACTTCGCCGAGCGGACCTACCGGGACAGCGAGCCCGACAGCGCCGGGCTGGCGCCGCGACTTCGGTGCTGACCGTATTTTTTAGTCGGAACGGGCCGTGGTGCGCGTCTTGCGCACGATCACCGCGCGGGCGGCGGCGAGGAAGACGGGCGGCCACCGGCCATGTCGCCCGTTGTGCCCGTGTCGCTGCCTGTGTCGCCGTCTGTGTCGCGTTGGGCTGCTGATGCTGTTTCCGCACTCGGTGTTTATGTCCCGCGCAGGGCGTGTCGCCTGGGGGTTCAGCACTCACGGTGAGATCATCGGTGCATATGAGTGCAGTCTCGTTGGTTGTCGGACTGCTGCTCGGGATACTCATCGGGGCAGCTCTCGGATACCTGTACGCCCGTGGCCGGGTGCCGTCCGCGGCCGCGGACCTGAACGACCAGCTCGGCGATCGTTTCGCGGCGCTGTCCGCGCAGGCGCTCGACGCGAGCACGGCGCGGTTCCTCCAGGTCGCCGAGGGGCGGCTGCAGGCCGCGAACTCCCGGGCGGCTAGCGAGCTCGACGTTCGGCGTGCCGCGGTCGAGCACCTGGTCGAGCCGCTCCGGGAGACCCTGGCCCGGGTCGAGTCGCAGCTGCGGGAGTCCGACGCGGCCAGGGTGCAGTCGCACGCGGCGCTCGCCGAGCAGGTCGCGATCGCGCGGCACGCCTCCGAGCAGCTGCGGGCGCAGACCCAGCAGCTCGTCACCGCGCTGCGGCGGCCCGAGGCCAGGGGCCGGTGGGGCGAGCTGCAGCTGCACCGGGTGGTCGAGCTGGCCGGGATGACCGCCCGCTGCGACTTCGAGGAGCAGGTCTCGGTGGCGGCCGCGGACGGGACGGTGCGGCCGGACATGGTGGTCAGGCTGGCCGGCGGCAAGAACATCGTGGTGGACTCCAAGGTGTCGCTCGCCGCGTACCTTGAGGCGGCGGAGGCCGTTGATGACCAGGTGCGTTCGGCGCGGCTTGACGCGCACGCGCGGCATCTGAAGGAGCACGTCGACCGGCTGGCAGGCAAGGCCTACTGGGCGGCGCTGAGCCCGTCGCCCGAGTTCGTGATCCTGTTCATTCCCGGCGAGGCGTTCCTCGCCCCGGCGCTGGAACGGGAGCCGGAACTGCTGGAGTACGCGCTGGCCCGCCGGGTGCACATCGCGACGCCGACCACGCTGATCACGATGCTGCGCACCGCGCAGTACGCCTGGCAGCAGGAGGCGCTGTCGCAGAACGCGCGCGCCGTCTTCGACCTGGGCCGGGAGCTGTACGACCGGCTGGCCGGGCTGGGGCGTCACGTGGACCGTCTCGGCCGCTCGCTGACCGCCTCGGTGACCGCGTACAACCAGGCCGTCGGGTCACTGGAGAGCCGGGTGCTGGTGAGCGCGCGGAAGCTGAACGAGTTCGGCGTCGTGGATGGCGAGCTGGCCGCGCCAGGGTCGGTGCCGGAGACGACCAGGGGCCTGTCCGCGCCGGAACTGGTGGCGGAGCCAGACGAGCCTGCCGATGCCGAGGCTGCGCAGATCGACCGCCGGGTCGGGCTGGTGCGTGCGGCTCGATGAGCCACAGCGCAAACGCCAGGGCGGAGGCGCGCCGGCCGGCCCCTCCCGTGGGTCCCGCGCGCCCCGGCGCTCCCGCTGGACCCGGCGCTCCCGCTGGGTCCGGCGCTCCCGCGCGGCCCGTCGGCACCTCGAGTCCCGCACGTCCCGCGGGCGCGTCCCGCCCCGCACGTCCTGCAGGCACGCCGAGTTCCGCACGTCCTGCTGGCCCCTCAGGCACCACGCGGCCCGCGGAAAGTCCGCGCGCGGGGCGTCCCGTGCGTCCCGGGCCGCGCGGATCGGCGTCGATCAGGCTCACCGGGCGCGGCGCGGTCGTGGTCCTGTTCGGGGCGACCTTCCTCGGCCTGCTGTTCGCGGCCTTGACTGGGTGGAGCGCGCTCGGCGACGCGATCTTCTTGTTGGCCTGCGGGGCGGTCACCCGCTACACCCGGCCGGGCGGGCTGCGCATCGTCGTGGTAAGCCCGCCGCTTACCTTCCTCGCCGCGGACGTATTTGCCCAGGTGCTCACCGCGTCGGGCGGCTTCGCGACTGCCGAGGGCATCCTGGTCATCCTGGCCACCTCGGCCCCGTGGCTGTTCCTCGGGACCGGGCTGACGGTCGCGATCGCGTTCGGCCGGGGCTGGCGCCCCGGGCGGCCACGGCTTCCCTCGGTGCTGACCGGCGACCTGCGCGCGGCGGTTCGCGATGTCCGGCCGTCGCGGACGGCCGGGAACGAACGGTGGGTGCGGCGGAGGTTATCCGGCTGTACGGGCCGGGTCAGCCGGCTTGGCGGGAGCCGCCGACCGCGGCGGTACGCAGCTCGCGCGGGAGCGCGAACGTCATGTGCTCCTCCACCGCCTCCACTTCCTCCACGGCACCGAACCCGTAGCCTGCGAGCTTCCCGAGCACCGCGGCGACCAGTTCCTCGGGCACCGAAGCCCCGCTGGTCACGCCGATCGTCGCGGCTCCGTCCAGCCAGCGCGCCTCGATCTCGCCTGCGTCGTCCACCAGGTAGGCGGCGGGCGCCCCGTGGTCCTTTGCCACCTCGACGAGCCGGACTGAGTTGGAGGAGTTCGCCGAGCCCACCACGAGGACCAGGTCCGCCTGCCCGGCGATGACCTTGACCGCGGCCTGGCGGTTCTGCGTCGCGTAGCAGATGTCGTCGCTCGGCGGGTCCAGCAGTGCCGGGAACCGCTCCCGCAGCGCGCTGACGGTCTGCGCGGTCTCGTCCACGGACAGCGTGGTCTGGGACAGCCAGACCACCCGGGACGGGTCTCGGACCTCGACGTCCGCGGCCTGGTCGGCGCTCTCGACCAGCCGGATGCTGGCCGGCGCCTCGCCGGTGGTGCCGACGACCTCCTCGTGCCCGCCATGGCCGACCAGCAGGATGTCGTAGTCCTTGGCCGCGAACCGGCGCGCCTCGTTGTGCACCTTGGTGACGAGCGGGCAGGTCGCGTCGATGGCGCGAAGCCCGCGGCGTTCCGCGTCCGCGCGCACCTCCGGCGCGATGCCGTGCGCGGAGAACACCACGAGCGCGCCTCGCGGCACCTCGTCAACCTCCGTGACGAAGATCGCGCCGCGCTTCTCCAGCGAGCTGACGACGAACGTGTTGTGCACGATCTGCCTGCGCACGTAGACGGGCGGCCCGAACTTGTCCAGCGCCATCTCGACCGCCTGCACCGCCCGGTCGACGCCGGCGCAGTAGCCACGCGGCTTGGCGAGCAGGACACGTCGCGGGTTGGACTGAGCTGAGGCTTTCGTGCCGGTCACACTTCGAACGTATCAGAGGGTCCCTAACCGCTTAGCTGGCCTGCCAGCGCCGCAGCGGGCTTGACCATCAGCCGGGCGGTGTAGTCGATCCGGTTGAGGAACACCGCTGTCTCCGCAAAGTACTCGTCGACGGCCAGCTTGGCGCCCTGCCAGTCGCCGTAGTCGTCGATGATCAGGATCCCGCCGGGCGACAGCCGCGGGAACAGGGTCTGCAGTTCGTGCCGGGTCGACTCATACCAGTCGGTATCCAGCCGCAGCAGCGCGATGTTTTCTGGCGCGGCACCCGGGAGGGTCTCCTCGACTGGCCCGCGCACGTAATGGGTACGAGCGTCGCTGTAGCCCGTCGATGCCATGTTCGCCGCCACCGCATCCAGCGAGACCTCAAGGTGCTTGAGGGTGGCCGGCCCCAGCCGGTTGACGGCCAGCCTGCCGGACTGGGTCTTGTCTGCGTCGGTCGGCGCCGTCATGCCGGAAAAGGTGTCGAACAGGTACAGCTCGCGGGTGGCGTTGAGTTGCTGCAGCGTGCGGGCGACGGCCATCATGCTGCCGCCCCTCCAGACCCCGCACTCAACCACCGCGCCTGGCACGTTGCCGCGGACGATGTACCTGACGGCCTGGCAGAGCGCCGCCACGCACTGCGGGCTGGTCATCGTGGCGCGACGTACCCGACATATTGTCTCAATAACGTGGTCGTCATAATCGGGGAATTCGCGACGCAGCCGCTGGCCAAAGCCCCGCTTAGGGCCTTGCTTGATTTGCTTGTAAATCGGCGTGCACAGGCGTTGCACCTGCGGTGACATAATAATGGCGGTGATTCTGTTCATGCCAGGTAGCCTAGCGCAAGCACGGCGAGCGTTATGCAACTAGTCGTCACGGGTAGCCGCTGCCCGCCGTTTTCATAAAGGCAGATAATCTGACGCTACGGCGGAATATATGGTTTTTGCGCGACATCAATTCACGGCGAACGGGCGGGCGGTCCGGCGGCGAAGGCATCGCCGTCCTGGGCCGGCCGCGACGGCGGTTGTTGCGGCCGGCCAGCAGAAGGCGCGAAGATTACCCGGCAGGGAACACGCGCTGACGAATAGCGATGTACCGGCGCTCCTGCCCGGGTGCCAGAGGCGCCCGTCATCGAGGGAGAGTGTGACATGCGCGTCCCGCAGGTCAGTGATCGGCTCAAGGAAGTCCCAGCTCAGGCGTTGCGCGGCGTATTCGCCGGGATCGGCCAACTGCTGCTCATCACGGACAAGCTCAGGAACAAGACGCCCGCGGGCACCGACGTGCCCCGGGCACGCACGCCCGAGGCGACCGGGACGGTGCCGCAGGAATCCGTCACCGTCACGGACGCGCCGGCGGACAGCGTTCCCGCGGCGCGGCAACCGGCGGAGCCGGCCGCGACCGAGACGCCAAAGGCCAGCAGGACTTCCAAGGCCGCGGCGGCCCCGCAGGACCCGGCGGCCGCCGGGCCGTCGAGCACCCCGAGGGTTCCCAAGGCCAGGGACTTCGACAAGACCGGCAACGTCCGGCTGCTCGGTGGCGCCGATGCCGCGGCCCGCGCGGCCGGGAAGACGGCGAAGACCGGCAAGGCGTCGAGAGCCGGCCAGGCCGGCGAAGCCAGCGCGTCCGCGGACACGGGTCCGGCCACGGAGGCCAGCCCGGCGGCGGACGCTAGCCCGCCCGCGGACGCTAGCCCGGCGGCGGAAGCCGGCTCGGTCGCGGGGGCCGGCTCGGTCGCGGAGGGCGCGGGCGGGCCGGCGGATTCCGGGCCGCCGCTGCCGAACTTCGACGAGCTGACCGTTCCTTCGCTGCGCGCGCGGCTGAGGAACCTGGACATCGGGCAGGTCAGGCAGATGCTCCAGTACGAGCAGGGGCACGCGGCGCGGCCCGAGGTGATCACGATGTTCGAGCGGCGCATCGCCAAGCTGGAGGCCGAAGCCTAGTGGCCCTGGATACCTCGGCCGATTCTCCTGTTCCCGTTCGCACCGTGCTTCAGCTGGTCGGGGGGTGGATCGGCCGGCTGGGCCGGGTCTGGGTGGAGGGGCAGATCGCCGAGTGCGCGGCCCGCGGCAGCACGGTGTTCCTGACCCTGCGCGACCCGGTGGCGGCGGTGTCGGTGCGGGTCATCTGCACCCGGCAGGTGTTCGACGCGGCGCAGCCGCCGCCGGCGGACGGGGACCGGGTGGTGATCTTCGCCCGGCCGGACTTCAACGCCAACCGCGGCTCGTTCGCCCTGGCGGCGCTGGAGATTCGCGCGGTCGGCGTCGGCGAGCTGCTGGCCCGGCTGGAGCGGCTGCGTCGTCAGCTGGCCGCGGAGGGCCTGTTCTCGCCGGAACGAAAACGCGCGCTCCCCTTCCTGCCCCGCGTCATCGGGCTCATCTGCGGTCGCGACTCGGCGGCTCAACGCGACGTGCTGCTGAACGCCGGACGGCGCTGGCCCGCGGTCAGGTTCCGGGTCGAGCAGACGGCGGTGCAGGGACCGTATGCGGCCGCGGAGATCATCGATGCGCTGCGCCGGCTCGACGAGGACCGCGAGGTGGACGTGATCGTGATCGCCAGGGGCGGCGGCTCGCTGGAGGACCTGCTGCCGTTCTCCGACGAGGAACTGATCAGGGCCGTCGCGGCGTGCCGGACGCCGGTGGTGAGCGCGATCGGGCATGAGCAGGACTCGCCGCTGCTCGACTACGTGGCCGACCTGCGCGCCTCCACGCCGACGGACGCGGCCAAGCGGGTGGTGCCCGACGTCGCCGAACAGCTCGCGCTCATCGTCCAGTTCCGCGAGCGTGCCCGCCGGAGCGTGACCGGCTGGCTGGACAGGGAGACCGCGTGGCTGACCGCGATCAGGTCCAGGCCGGCGCTTGCCGACCCGGTGCGCGAGGTCGAGCGTCAGGCCGAACGCGTGGACGCCCTGATCCAGCGGGCCAGGTTGTCGCTTGGCACCAGCCTGACCAGGGGCAGCGACGACATCGCGCACATCAGGGCCAGGCTGCTCGCCCTGTCGCCTGCCTCGACGCTGCGCCGCGGCTACGCGATCGTGCAGCACCGAGACAACGGCGTGGTCCGGGCCGCGGCCGAGGTCAGCCAAGGGGAGGAACTGACGATCAGGTTCGCCGCGGACCAACTCGCCGTGCGCGCGTCCGCCGGCGGTGACGGGTAGGTTGATGCGGTGGTGACGAGCGGGAAGGCGAACGGGGCCGACGGCCCGGATTCGAAGCACGGGGCCTCCACGCACGGGGCCGCGGATGACGGCGGCGCCGCGCCCGCCGCGGCTCAGGCGCTCTCGTACGAGCAGGCCAGGGACAAGCTGGCCGCCGTCGTGAAGCGCCTCGAGGCGGGCGGCCTGACCCTGGAGCAATCGCTTGAGCTGTGGGAACGGGGCGAGCGGCTGGCCACCGTGTGCGCCGAGTGGCTGGACGGCGCGCGCGCCAGGCTGGCCGCCGCCATGGCCGAGCGCGACGAACCCGCGGCTGCCGACGACGATGCCCAGGAAACTCCGTTCTGACGGATTACTTCTGCCTCACTGTTTCTGGCACATCACTCCTGCCTCATTACTCCTGGCACCAGCCTGACCTGCGGTGGCCGAGTTTGGCCGGCCCGCTGCTGGGCAGCGGACGGGCAGGCGGAAGCAAGGCGGCGCGCGATGAATCCAGTCGAGCGGGTGATCAGGCGGGTGGACGCCACCCAGCGGCGGTACACCGCGACGGCCTTCGTCTTCGGGGTGGTAAAGAAATACGGCGACGACAACGGCGGCGTGCTCGTCTCCAACCTGGCGTACTCCGCCTTTGTCGCCATGTTCCCGCTGCTGCTCGTGCTGACGACGATCCTCGGCCTGATCGCGTCGGCCGACCAGTCGTTCCGTGCCGATGCCCTCAACGCCGTGGCGAGCCAGGTGCCGCTCATCGGCCGCACGCTGACCGAGAACGTGCACCAGCTCAAGCGAGCGAGCGTCATCGGGCTGATCGTCGGCCTGCTCGGCCTGATCTGGGGATCGACCGGGCTGGCACAGTCCGGCCTGTTCACCATGGAGCAGGTGTGGAATCTGCCGGGACCGGCGAGGCCCGGCTATGTGCAGCGGCTAGGGCGGGCGCTGCTGTTCCTCTGCCTCCTTGGCGGCGGGGTGATCGTGACCACGCTGCTGGCCAGCCTGAACACCTATGGCCACAAGGCATTGGTGTTCGTCGTGCTGGCCGAGGCCGGGGCGGCGGCGGTCAACGCGGGCATGTACATCGGCGCGTTCCGGGTGCTGACCCCGAAGGGCGTGCCCACGGGCAGCCTGCTGCCGGGGGCGATCGCGGGCGGCATCTTGTGGACGGTGCTGCAGGTGGTTGGCACCTACCTGATTCACCACTACCTGCACAGCGACTCCGTCTACGGCGTGTTCGCCACCGTGCTGGGCCTGATTGCCTGGATTTACCTGGCGGTGGAGGTCACCGTGTACTGCGCCGAGATCAACGTGGTGCTCGCGCGGCGGCTATGGCCGCGGGCCATCGTGCAGCCGCCGCTCACCGAGGCCGACCGGGCCAGCATGGCGCTGCAGGCCCTGCAGAACCAGCGCCGCCCCGAGCAGCACATCGAGGTGACGTTCCACGACCGCGAGCTCGGAGTGGCCGAGTCGGCGCGGACCCCCCGCACCCCGGACGAGGTCTCGCCGCCCGCGAAGCGCCACGTCAGGAGACGCGCGAAGGGTCGTGTCCCCGGGCCGCGTGCCGAGCCTGACCCCGGATCGCATCCCGTCAGCGCCGATAGCGGCAGCTCGGAGCCTGCCAGCCAGGAAGGGGCCGGCTCAGCAGGCGGCCGGGTGTAGCGAGGCGGCGAGCTCACGCAGCTGAGCCCAGGTTGCGTTGCCGGTGACGACCAGCGTGAACCGCCCGCCGGGGGCGGTGTAATACATCGATCGCTGGCCCCGCGACGGGGTCGAGACGAGGGTCCAGGTCCGCCCGGTGAGCCGGGCGGATCCTGACGCCGTCCCGCTATTGGTCATCCGCCGGATGAACGCGGCGGGGCTCGCGTTGGTCTCCTCGAGCGATGCCAGCGAGCCGTCGGGGGTCGTGTAGCCCAGCGACCAGGTGACGGTGCCCGCGCCGTTCGCGCCGCCCACGGCCAGGCCGGAGCTGACCGGCACCCACGATCCCGGCAGGCCCGCCGGTGCGACCGCCGGGTACGGCGCCAGCCTGACCAGGCCGGTCAGGTCGCTGCGGTAGCTGATGGCGGCGGGTTCTGCGGCATGCGACATCGGGATCGCCACCACGATGGCGGCGGCGGCCAGCAGGCAGCCAAGCGCGGACACCCCTGCCCGCGGCACCCTGTTCACAACTGCCCAGGCTAACGCCGCCCGCAGGGTGGACCGGGCGGTCGCTGCGTAGGATCACTACACGGGCCCAGCGGGGAAGGAACTAGCTATGACCGCGGAGCAGCAGGAACACGAGCCGGCCAGCCAGGCCCCCGACCGCAACCTGGCGCTCGAGCTGGCCAGGGTCACCGAGGCCGGGGCGATGGCGGCGGCCAGGTGGGTGGGCCGGGGCGACAAGAACGGGGCCGACGGCGCGGCGGTGAACGCCATGCGGATGCTGATCAACTCGGTGTCGATGCGCGGCGTGGTCGTCATCGGCGAGGGCGAGAAGGACAAGGCCCCGATGCTGTTCAACGGCGAGGAGGTGGGTGATGGCACGGGCCCGGCCTGCGACGTCGCGGTCGACCCGATCGACGGCACCCGGCTGTGCGCCAACGGCATGCCGAACGCGATCTCGGTCCTCGCCGTGGCCGACCGCGGCTCGATGTACGACCCCTCGGCCGTTTTCTACATGTCCAAACTGGCCACCGGGCCGGAGGCGGCGGGCATGGTGGACATCGAGGCACCGCCCGCGGCCAACGTCCTCGCGGTCGCCAGGGGCAAGGCCTGCTCACCCCAGGACGTCACCGTGGTCATCCTGGACCGCCCGCGGCACGCCGAGCTGATCGCCGAGGTCCGCCGTACCGGCGCCCGCATCCACCTGATCACCGACGGAGACGTGGCGGGCGCCATCATGGCCGCCCGCGAGGGCACCGGCATCGACCTGATGCTCGGCATCGGCGGGACGCCGGAGGGCATCATCGCCGCCTGCGCGCTGAAGTGCCTCGGCGGGGTCATCATGGGCAAGCTGGCGCCCAAGGACGACGAGGAACGCCGCCGCGCGCTGGACGCCGGCCTCGACCTGGACCGCGTGCTCACCACCGACGACCTGGTCACGTCGGACGACGTGTTCTTCGCGGCCTCCGGGATCACCGACGGCGAACTGGTCGGCGGCGTGCGATACCGCCGCGGCCACGCGACGACTCACTCGCTGGTCATGCGCTCTCGCTCCGGCACCATCCGCAACATCATCAGCGAGCACCAGCTCTGGAAGCTCCGCGCCTACTCGGCGGTCAACTTCGACTGAGCCGTTCCTTTTCGCGGAATGAAACCCCGGATTCACGACCCTGGGAGGTGCTGGAAGCCGGGTTTCATTGCGCTGGGAGGGGCCTCAGCTTCGGCTGAACAGGCGGAAACGGCGGCTCCTTGGCGGGGTGCGCACCGCGAGTTCGCCGCCGATGACCAGGGCGCGGACGTCGATCACCGGGGTGTCGGGACCCGCGGGGGGCGGGGTGTGGCCGCGCCTTCGGCCGAGGACCACGTGCCCGGTCACGACCACCGATACCCCGTCGGGCACGATCAGCCGGATCCGCCCGCCGATCGCCGTCGCGTACAGCAGCACCCGGCTGGCCTGAAGGATCGCCTGGGTGAAGTCGACCTCCACCTCCCCGGCCATCGCGGTCACCGTGAGTGTCTCCGGAACCACCCAACGGCCGTCACGGCGGGCTGGCCCGAACAGGCCGGTGATCATCCGGCCGCCGTCAAGGCGAACCGGCTGCGCGGACGGCGCCGCCAGGTCGGCGGTCAGCTCCGCCAGCTCGCCGAGTGTCCTTGCCGAGCAGGCGCGCTGCATTCGTTCGGCGTGTTCTTGCTGGGTAATACGCCCGTCGCTCATCGCCTCCGCGAGCAGCGCGAGGACGCGGTCACGGTCAGCATCCGACGCTCGCAGGTCTCGGGGCGCCTGCCGTGGGCTCATGGGTCCTGTCTTCCCTCGCCGTCGGCGCGGCTCCGGGCGCCACTGGCTTGGTCGTCGACTGTACGTGACGGGCTTAGTCGTGCTACCCATTGTGCATGGCAGACGGAGCGATCGAAACGGTGATGGAGCGGACCAGCCAGGAACAGCTGCGCCTGGTCCGCTTCCTCTACGCCGACCACGGCGGGATCATCCGCGGCAAGGCCGCGGGCACGTCGCGGCTGCGGGAGCGGATGGCAAGCGGCATCGGGCACACGGTGGCCATGATGGCCATGTCCATGCTCGACCAGCTACAGCCGGTGACCGGGATGGGCCCGGTCGGCGAGGTCCGGATCGTGCCCGACCCGGACACCTTCGTGGTGCTCCCCTACGCCCCGGGCGCCGGGGCGATGCTGGCCGACCTGGTGCGGCCGGACGGATCGCCGTGGGAGGCCTGCCCGCGGACGTTCCTCAAGCAGGCCATCGTCGAGCTGGCGGGCGAGGGATACGCGATGCAGGCCGCGTTCGAGCCGGAGTTCACCCTCGGCCGGCGCGAATCCTCCCCCGCGGGCCCGTCGATCCCCGACCGCCTGATCCCGATCGACGACAGCCTGTGCTACTCCGCCACCGGCTTCCACCTGGCTCACGACTTCGCGATGGAGCTCGTCGCCGCGCTCGAGGCGCAGGATCTCACGGTCGAGCACTATTACCCCGAACTCGGCCACGGCCAGCACGAGCTCTCCGTCCGGCACGCCGACGCGCTGCGCGCCGCCGACAACCACGTGCTCTACCGGGAGACCGTCCGCGGGGTGGCGTTCCGGCGCGGCCTGTGGGCCAGCCTGGCCCCCAAGCCGATTCCGGACCAGGCCGGAAACGGTACTCACCTGCACGTCTCACTGACGGACATCCTCCCAGACGGCGCCCCGGGCGGGCGTAACTCGTTCGCGGACCCGACCGACCGCAACGGCCTGTCCCAGGTCGGTTATCACTTCATCGGCGGCCTGCTCGCCCACCTGCCCGCGCTGGTCGCGCTGACCTGCGCCAGCGTGAACAGCTACCGGCGGCTCGCGCCGCAGATGTGGGCCAGCGCGTACACCTGCTACGGGATGGACAACAGGGAGGCCGCGATCCGGATCTGCTCGCCGCTGCGCGGGGACCCGGAGAGCTCGGTCAACCTGGAGCTGAAGCCCTCCGACTCCAGCGCGAACCCCTACCTGGCGCTCGGCGCGGTCATCTACGCGGGCCTGGACGGCATCCGCAGCAAGCTTGACCCGGGCGAGGCGGTGAACGTGGACCCGGCCACCCTCAGCGACGCCGAGCGAGCCGCCGGAGGCACCCACCGGCTGCCCGCCTCGCTCAACGCGGCCCTGGACGCGCTGGTCGCCGACGAGCTGATGATGGACGTCCTCGGCCCGCTGCGCAGCACGGCCTACCTGGCGGTCAAGCGCTCGGAGGCGGCCCACTTCGCCCACTCCACCGACCCCTACTACGAATGCTTCCAGCACTTCACGAAGATGTAGGCGGCAGCCTCGCCGAACCAACGCAGGACGGTGGCCGGATGACCGATCACTACCACGAGGCCGAGCGGCTATCGAAGCCGCAGCCCGAAGCGCTCGCCGGGTTCGACCAAGAGCCCGCGCCCGCGCGTGTGCCCGCGGGCCGCATGCTGCCTCCTGATCTAGTGGCTGCGCAGCTCCACGCCACGCTTGCCGTAGCCGACGAGCTGGCCAGGATCGCCACCGCCCTGGAGCGGCTGGCCGGGACGCAGGAAGGCCCGGAACCGGCGTGAACACCACGGCAGCCGCATGGCTCCGGGTTTCTACCGGCTGCCAGGACAGCGGCAGCCAGGTGCCTGACGTGCAGCGGTTCGCCGGAGGTACGGGAGATCCTCATGGCATACGTAACAGCCCCAGCTCCTGCCCGAGGACGGACGTAATCGGCCAGGGCGGCCGAGGGGGACGATGGCAGGACGCCGTCGGGAGGAGCCAGCGCTCAGAAGCCAGCGTCGGTGATGACGCCTGCTGTGAGCGCCCGGCGGCGCCAGGTGGCCAGGCCTGCTGGGATGTGCGGCGGGAGCTGGTCAGGGGGTGAGCATAGGAGCAGGTGGGAAACGCGGCCTGCCAGGCGTACCTGGGTCGCAAGCGCGAGCTGGTAGCCCATCTGTTGCAACTGCGCGGGCGCGTTGAGGTCGGCGTCGGAGATCAGGCACAGCCGACCGTCCTGGGTGAGCAGACGCGGTAGCTGCTGCCAGAACCGGTCGAGCGACCCGCGCAGCAGGCCGCTCGCGTCTACGGCGATGTTCCATGGCGGGTTGGTGATCACGGCGTCGATGCCCTGGTCGGGCCAGGGCAGCCGCGCGGCATCGGCCTGGCGCAGGGTCAGTGAGAGGCCGGCCCGGGCGGCGTTTCGCTCCGCGTGACCCAGCCGGGTGTCGTCGATGTCGCTTGCCAGCACGCGGGCAGCCGGGTACGACAGCGCGGTCTCGATCGCGATCGTCCCGTCGCCGCAGAACGGATCCGCCACGGTGCCGGCCGGGGCCGGGTCGGCCAGCCGGGCGAGCGCCGCGGCCATCGGCGGGTGCAACGTGCCCGGACCTGATTCCTGCTTGTACCCGCGACGGTGCAGCGGCTGGGCTGCCGCTTCCGCCGCGATCACCGCCTCGGTGCCGCGGACGAACACGCGGACGATGAGGTCCGGCTCGCCCGGCTGCCGCCCGCTGCTGGTGCGGGCGAGGTAGGAACCGCCCAACCGCCGGGCCAGCATGTCCCCGACCGCGTTCTCCACCGCGAACCGGTTGTAGTTCCGCCGGCCTTCCAGGCTCGCCACCACGTCGAGCAGGGGATGCGGCGGGATGGCGCGGATCACGCCAAGCCGGGCGAGCGCGCCGGCCCAGTCCAGGTCCGCGGTGCCTGCGGCCGCGACCGCGGGCGCCTGCTTGCTCGCCGTCACCCCCGGCACGCGGCCCACCTGGACGAATACGTCGTCGACTGTGCGCAGCCCGAGCAGCGGCAGCGTCAGCTCGGGCAGCAGGAAGGTGACCTGCCTGCTCGACATGGCGAGCCCGGTTGCCTGCGGCAGCGTCGCGCTGATCTCGTCGGCGGCGACCCATTCGAGCCCGCGAACCGACCGGGCGATGATCGTCACCACCGCCAGTCCGCCTCGAGGGCACGTCGGCTTGGCACGGTGAGCATGCTAGCCAGTGCGGCCCGGTTCGGGGACGCCGAAATGTCAGTGGGCCGAGTTACCGTGTCCGCGTAGAAACAGTCAGCACGTACAGCATGGGACTTGAGATGGCAATAGGCGATACCCAGATCACGATCGCGGGGAACCTGGTCGATGATCCGGAGCTGCGGTTCACCCCCGCAGGTCAGCCGGTCGCGAAGTTCAGGGTGGCGTCGACGCCACGCTTCCGGGACAACGCGACTGGTGAGTGGAAGGACGGCGACAGCCTGTTCCTGACGTGCAATGTGTGGCGGCAGGCGGCGGAGAACGTGGCGGAGAGCCTGCAGCGGGGGATGCGGGTGATCGTGTCGGGGCGGCTGCGGCAGCGGTCGTATGAGACCAAGGAGGGCGAGAAGCGCACGGTGTACGAGGTCGAGGTCGATGACGTCGGCCCGTCGCT
>JASHTQ010000510.1 GCA_030040475.1 Streptosporangiaceae bacterium | reverse complement strand
GAGTCCACGTAGACAAATCCGCCGAGCAGCTCGAGCGGGCGCCCGGAGACGATGCGCACGGCGAGCACGATCGCGGTGGCCAGTGACCCCGCCCCAGCCGCTGCGGCCGTGATCCCGATCCCTCGCGCCCGGGCACCGGTCCAGGGCACGATCGCGCCGCCGAGCGGCAGCGCCCAGGTGAGGATGCTCAGCGTGAGCGTCATCCCTTCAGCCTCCGCATATCGCTGGCGTTGGCGGACGCGAGCCGCTGCGCGAGGCCGGAGACCAGCGCGAGCATGATCAGCACCCCGGCCACAAGGTCGAGGAAGATCCCGGCCTCGATGATGAACGGGAACGTGGCGACGAGCGTGATCGCGCCGAGGAACACGCCGTTCTCGACGATCAGCCACCCGAGCAGCTGCGCGATCGTGTGCCGCCGCACCACCATGCACAGCCCGCCGAGCAGGACCACGGCCATCGCCAGCGGCACCGCCGTGCTGTCCAGCAGCTTGCCGGGCAGCGTGGCCGGGCCCACCGCGAAGTAGGCGATGGCGGTCAGTGCGGCGCCGACGATCAGCGATGTCGACAGGCCAAGCGCGATCGAGGCGTCCCGCTTCAGGCTCAGCCGCGCGATCAGGAAGCGGCGGGTCGCGACCGGGATGCCGATCCCCTTGATCAGCAGGGTCAGCACGGCGAGCACCCACAGCGCGGGATCTGAAAGATCCTCGGCGACGATCGCTGCGGCGGCGGAGAGCAGCACAGACTGCACCGCGTAATAGCCCAGGTAACGGTCGAACAGCTTCGATCCCAGGCAGGCGAACGCGCAGAGCAGGATCATTACCGATATCAGGTTGAGCAGGATCGTGTCCGGGGTGTTCGCTGCCGTCATCAGATCACCTCCTGATCACGTAGCCGGTGATGATGCCAATCAGCGCAAGAAGGAACGAGCCGCCGAGGTACTCGGCGATCCGGAAGAAACGCAGCTTGGCGAACGAGGAGTCGATGATCACGATCAGGATCCCGCACACGGCCAGCTTGCCGACCAGCGCGCCGATCCCCTGCAGCCCGCCGAGCAGCGAGTTCGCGTGCCCGAGTCCCCAGGGCAGCACCAGCACGTTCATGAAGATCGAGGACAGCAGGAAAAGCTTCATCCAGCTCCCCCACTTGATGATCGCGTACTCGCGGCCCGAGTATTCCAGCACCCGGCTTTCCTCGATCATCGAGATCTCCGTCGAGCCCGCCGGGTTGTCGATCGGAATCCGCCCGTTCTCGGCCAGGACGATCATGAAGAACGCGACCAGGCCGAGCAGGTGCGTGGGCAGCGTGTAGGCGGAGAGCGAGCCCGCGATCGCATGGTTCTCCAGGTAGGGGTTGTCCGAGTTGGACAGAGCGGCCACGGTGAAGAACACCAGGATCAGCGACGGCTCTGCCAGGCTGCCGACCCAGGTCGTGCGGCTGGCGCCGAGTCCGCCGATCGGGCTGCCCGCATCGAGCGCCGCCAGCGTGATCGAGAAGCTCGCCAGCATCAGCACGAAGGCGCCGCCTATCAGGTCCGCTAGGAACGCAAGCGGTAGCGGCTCGTCGGTGATGATCGGGACGATCACGGAGACCGTCAGATAGCAAGAGAACGCGACGAACGGCGCAGCGCGGAAGATCCACGTGGCGTGCTCCGAGACGACGCTTTCCTTGCGAAGCTGCTTGGCCAGGTCGCGGTAGGGTTGCAGGACGCTCGGCCCGCGCTTTGACTGGACGATGGCCTCGGCCCGCGCCAGGAAACCGACGTAGAGCGGGGCAAGGAAGAGGACCACAGCACTCTGGATAACCTGCAACGCGATGGCTATCAACGCAGGCCTCTTCCACCATTTGGGTGTAGAAGCTATTAGCCCTGCCGACGGCGCCCCGCCAGGGCTCCTGCGAGCTTCATCGCATGCTGACGACGCTAACCCTAGCAGCCTGGGCCAGGTCGGCGCGACCGGAGAATCCGGTCCGCCGGACGTGCCGTTCAGCGAGGTCGCCGTGATCGGGCAGGAAGCTGACGAAACGCTCCGTGCGCAAGTACACCGGCGGCACCACCGACGTCGATCGCGGTGTGGTCCTGGCTCGACGGCGGCGTTCGATCATCCGCCGACGACAGCTCTGACTGCCGCTGCCACCGCACCAGCCAAGATCGTGGAGTCCACCGCTCGCCGCCGCCGGCCCGCGTCGTTGACCCGGTGCGGCCGCCGGACTTCCCCAGCCGCTTGCGCCAGTACACCAGCGAGGACGAGTCGAACCCCGGGTCATCCGGGCTCGCGCCGATGGCCGCCTTCCATCGGCGGTCTCCCGCTCCGAATAATCGATTCCTATGCGAGATATGCATCTTGTATCGGAAACGATAGGGCACTAACATCCCGCTCATGGGAACGCAACTGGTCAACGACGCTCACCGGCACCTGGGAAAGATGCCCGCCTTCCCCTTCTACGGCGGCCCGCCCTGCAACCCCGACATGCTGGCCCGGGGCAGCGTCGGCGAGCTGATCGCCGATCTCGACCGGGAGGGCATTGAGCGCGCGCTGGTCCTGCCGAACTACGGGGTTCCCGACGCGTCGATCTCGTTCGGCTTCAACCCGCTGGTCCTGGAGGCCGCGGCGGCCGACGACCGGATCCGGTGCGGCCTTTGGGTATCGCCCCGGCCGCAGGACGCCGAACTCACCGCCGCCGCGCTGGCCCTGGCCGGCGAGCAGGGCGTGGTCGCACTGAAGACCAGCTTCCTGCTCGGCGGCCGGCCCGACGACCCGGCCTGCCAGCCCCAGCTCGATCAGATCTTCGCCACCGCGCGCCAGCACGGCCTGGTCGTGCACGTGCACACGTCGCCGGGCGCGGCGTCCGACATCGACCAGGTGGGCCTGCTCGTCGACCGTTACGCCGACGACGTGAAGATCCACCTGGTGCATTTCGGCGGTGGCATGAGCGGTCACATCAAGCTGATCAGCACCCGGTTCTTCGACTGGCTGGAGGCGGGCAAGCAGATCTACACCGACACCAGCTGGACGATCGGCTTCGCGCCCCGGTGGCTTGCCAGCGAGATCGAGCGCCGTGGCATCGGCGGCGACCGGGTGCTGTTCGCCAGCGACGAGCCCTGGGGTGACTTCACCGGCGAGCTGGCCCGGATGCGGACCGCGGCCGGCGACGGCGCGCTGGGTAAGGCCATGCTGCAGGACAACTTCGCCGCGCTCTACGACCCGAAGCAGTAGCCCAGCCAGCTCAGATAGCGCTCACCGCGACCGCGGAGAGGATCAGCCCGTCGCGCGCCAGCCAGCGGCCGACCAGCTCACGGCCGCTTCCGGCCAGATCCCGGCCGCCCGCGGCCAGGCGGACATGGAACGAGCCCGTAGCGGCCCCGGTTACCGCTAGCGCCGTAATGGTCAGGTCGTGGCGTTCCGGCCACTGCCCGGTTAGCGGGTACCAGCACTTGGCCGTGGCCTCCTTGGCACCGAACACCAGCCGGTCTCAGTGCATCGCGGCCGCGGCGGCCGCCTGGCGGTCGAGGCAGCCCGCTCGGCACCGGTGGCCACGGCCTGGATCAGGCCGTCGGGCAGCGCCTCGTCCGGTTCGGCGTCGATGCCGAGCCCGGCCGGATCCGCGGTCCGGGCCACCGCGCAGGCCCGGTAACCGGGGCAGTGGGTGATGCTGCCGGTCACGCCGGCCGGCCACTGCGGCTCGCCCGCTGGCCCCTGCGGAATGGGGACGGCCGCCAGGCCCAGCCCGGCTAGTGCCGCCCGCGCGCACCGCCGTCCCGCGGTGAACTCGACCCGGCGGTGCGGCCCGGCCGTGCGCACCACGAGCTGCTCGGCGGGGAACAGGCCCGGGCCGGCCCGGGGGAGCGGCCCGGCGGACTCTGCGGCCACCGCCGGCCGGCAGTATGCTCGCGATCAGGCCGCCACCCGGCCGGGTGCCCGTGACCAGGCCGGGGGGCACCCTACTGCGGGCGCAGCGCCATCCAGACGGCATGAGTCTCGGTGCGGCCCGGGTTGCGCCAGGTGTGCGGCTGGTCGCCGCGGAAGTGCAGCGTGCTCCCGGGCATCACGTGGTAGGGCTGCCCGGTCACGGTGAAGTCGAGCACGCCGCTGATCACGTGCACGAGTTCCTCGCCCGGGTGCTGCATCGGCTTGCGCCCGCTGGTCGCGCCGGGCACCACCGTGGCCCGGGCCCCGGCCAGCAGGAACCGGCCGTACGGGCCGGAGATGCTGTCCAGCTCGATGCCCTCGTGGGAGGTGTACACCGGCCGCTTCTCGTCGGCCGGGGTGAACACGGCCACGTCGTCGTGGCCGACGTCCTCCTCCACGAAGTAGGAGACCGGGCGGCCGAGCGCGCTGGCGATCTTCAGCAGGGTCGTGATGGTCGGCACCATGCCGCCCTGCTCGATCTTGTGGATGGCGGCGGCCGACACGTCGGACCGCTCGCCGAGTTGCTGCAGCGAAAGGCCCATCCGCTTGCGATGACTGAATACCTTCAAGCCGATCGAACTGACGATGCGTTCCACCTCGCCCGGGCCCTCGCTGCGCCCGCCCGCCTGAGCGTCCAGACAGGGCGGGCCCTGGGTTCGTGCCACTCGGCTCATCTAACCTCAGCTGCGTTCACAGGTGACCGTCCCTTGACGTTCGGGTTTAGTCCCGCCAGTATAGTGTACGTCTCATAACGGATACTAAACGTCGCATCCCGTACCAATGAGAAGAGATTACTGATGGCGCAGCGGATCGTGGTGATCGGCGGCGGCGCCGCGGGTATCGGCGCGGCCGGGGCGGCCAAGGCCACCGACCCATCGGCGGATGTCCGGGTCTACACCGAGTTCGAGGACGTCGGCTACAGTCCGTGCGGCATCCCCTACGTGCACGGCCGGGAGATACCCGACTTCGAGCGGCTGTTCTTGGCCACCAGGGAAACCTACGAGAACGTCGGTATCGACATCCACTATGAGACACGGGTCACCGGCTTCAGCCCCGACCGAAAGACCGTGACGGTAGATGGCGAGGGCGACGTCGGCTACGACCGGCTGATCGTCGCCACCGGCTTCGACTACGCCGACCCAGGGGTGCCCGGCACCGACCTGGGCAACCTGTACTACGTGAAGAACATCCGCCGGGCCATCGAGTGGGACAAGATCCTGGACGGGGTGCGGACCGCGGTCGTGGTCGAGGCCTCGCCGCTGGGCCTGGAGATGGTAACGGCGCTGTGCCACCGCGGCATCGAGACGCATCTGGTCGACCCGGGTGCCTGGGCGCTGTCGGTAGCCACCGACCCCGACATCGTCAAGCCGGTGCAGGACTCCTGGCAGGAAAAGGGCGCCAAGCTGCACTTCAACACCACCCTGACCGGCTTCACCGGCGAGGGCACGGTCCGCGCGGTGCAGACCTCGGACGGGGAGATCCCGTGTGACCTGGCCGTCGTCTGCACCAAGAAAGAGGCCAACACCACCCTGGCCCGGCCCGCCGGGATCCGGATCGGCTCGGCCAACGGCGTCGAGGTCGACGAGCGCATGCACACCTCGGCGCCGGACGTCTGGGCCGCCGGCGACTGCGTCGAGATCCCGCACAGCGTGACCGACATCCCGATCCAGGGCCTGTCCGGCAGCCACGCCTACGCCCAGGGCAAGGTGGCGGGGACCAACGCCGCGGGCGGCGAGCGCCGCTACCAGCCGGTCAGCGTGCCCTGGGGCATGATGGCCGGGGATTGGATGATCGGCGGCGTCTCGTTCAGCGAGACGCTGGCCGCCGCGCTCGGCCTCCCGCACGTGGTCGGCGTGGCCGAGGGGATCTCCCGGGCCCGCTACTACCCGGGGGTGGAGAAGGTCCGGGTCAAGCTGCTCGCCGAGCCGCGCACGCTGCGGCTGATCGGCGCGCAGATGGTCGGCCGCGAGGGCATCAAGGAACGGGCCGACTTCCTGGCCATGGCGGTTCGCACCGGCATCACGATCAACGACCTCGCCACCATGGAGAACGTCTACTCGCCGCCGATTGGCGCGCTGAACGAGCCGATCGCGGTGGCGGCGCAGAACCTGCTGGCCGGGCTGAGGACCTGAGGTGTCGTTCTCCCGGTGGCTGCGCGCCACGTCCGAGCACTACCTGATGGTGGCGGCGCAGCAGAAGATAGCCGCCAAGTACCAGGTCAGCCCGCCGCCTCCGCCGAAGGGCATGGACGTGTTCTGGCTGCGGGTGTACGTGCCCGCCTACCGCGCGGTGCCGTGGCCGGTCCGGTCCGCCGTGATGCGGCGCATGCCGGGCAGTCACCGCAGGGCCTGGACCAAGACGCAGCGTCCCCGCGGGCCGGCCGTCTGAGCCGGGCCGCATCCGTTGTCCGTAATCCCAACTATCAGGAGGCTTCATGCCGATCACCATCGGCTCGCCGCGTGGCGAGGCCGGCGTCGATTCGCTGTACAACACCGAGGAGAAGATCTTCGAGGACATCCGGGCCAATCCCGGCGAGAAGGCCTTCGTCTTCATCCACTCCGTCCCGTTCGAGGGGTCGGTCTCCCTGGTCAACCTGCTCACCTCGACCCGCCTGGTCCGCAAGGGCTTCGACGTGTCGATCATCCTGTACGGCCCCGGCGTGCTGCTGGCCTCGCGGCACCGCGGCTACCCGACGATCGGCACCGAGGGCTTCCCCGGCAACCTGGCCGGGAACCGACAGATCGAGACGCTGCTTAAGGAGGGCGCCACGGTCTACGCCTGCCGGTTCGCCATGGGCGCGCTGTACGGGTTCCGGGAGGAGGATCTCATCGACGGGGTGAAGGCGTTCAACCCGCTGGACGTCCTGGACTCGGCCCTCACCGCCTGGCGGGCCGGCGCCTTCCAGCTCAACACGTGGACGGTCTGACCGTTCTTCAAGCTCGCCGGGGCGCACGCGGTGACCCAGGCCGGTGAGGTCGGGGGGCCGCAGACCAACTCGGTAGTCGCCCGCTTTGAGGGCGGCTGGCGCTGCCGGGTCCAGGCCGGCGGCTTCGACCTGGTGGTCGACGAGCCGCCCAGCGCGGGCGGCACCGGCGCCGGGCCGATGCCGACGGAATACCTGCTGGCCGCGATGGCCTCCTGCTACGCGCTGGCGCTCAACTGGGCCGCGGGTAAGCGGGGGGCCGAACTGCCCGGGCTGACCGTCACCGCCACCGGCACCTACGACGGCCCCCGGTTCTGCCGCCTCCAGCTCGAGGTGACCTGCGACGCCCCGGCCGAGCTGGTCGAGCGGCTGCTCGAGCCGGCCCTGCGGGTCTGCTACGTGTCCAACACGATCGCGACCTCCCCGCCGGTCGAGGTCGCGCTGAGCCCTCAGCCGCGCTGAGGGCTCAGCCCGCGCCGAGCCGCCGGTCCAGGTCGGCCAGGGCCTCGGCGAAGCACGATAGCGGTGCCTCCGCCACCCCGGCGCCGACCTGCCCGGTGCCGTCCGAGACGTGCAGGATGCCCGTGGTCACCGCGGGCGTGACGCCCAGCTCCACCACCTTGCGGACGTCCACGCCCAGCGGGGTTCCGGCCCCGTCCAGGACCGGAATCTTGAACCGGCTCGACCGCCCGGCGCAGACTGAAGCCAGCCGCTCGGTCAGGCTGGCGGCCTCGCGCAGCGGGCCGCCAAGCAGCTGCGCCACGGCCGGGGACCCGGCGGCCGCGGCGGCGCCGAGCCCGGACAGCTCGAGCACCGCGCTGTCGCCGATGTCCCGGGCGCTGGTCTGCGGGCCCTGGCCGGGGTAGTACAGGGCATGGCCGATTTCGGGGGCGTCGGTGACAAACCACCGGTCCGAGCCGGGCAGCCTGATGCCGAACGAGGTGCCGTTGCGCGCCATCGTGGTCACGATCGACGCGTCCGCGACCTGGGCCGCCCACTCGGTCAGCGCCCGCGCGGCGGCCATCGCCATCGTCAGGAAGAACAGGTGGTTGGTCGCCACGAACCGGGCGAACGCGACCGCATCCGGGCCGCCCAGCTCGGTCAGGTGCGGCAGCCAGTCCCGGATCAGCAAGTTGGTCGCGGCCTGGGTCCGGACGTGCACGTCGTCGCCCATCGCGACCGCCTGGGCGGCCAGACCCAGCACGTCGAGCGGGCCGCTCCGGGCCAGGATCCGGCCGATTACCGGGCCTGCCACGTCCCGCAGGAAGACCAGCCGGGCCACGGACACCTCGCTGGCGCAGCCGAACCAGGCCACCTCGCCCGGACCCTGCGAGACCGGCGCGAAGGCGGTGGTGCCGCCCGCCTCGTTCACCACCACGTACAGCGGGGCGCTGGCCCCCAGCGCGGTCGCCATCGGCACCACCACCTGGTGCTCGTTGGCCGGGCTGAGCCCGATGTCGCCCCGGCTCAGCAGGTCACCGGCGTCCTCGAGGCTGGCCGCCCAGCCCTCCGCCACCGCCGCGGCGCGCATCGACCGGCGCAGCGGGTCGGGGGCGTCCGTGTAGCCGATGGGGGGACCGCAGTGCAGCAGGGTGCGGTCGGCCAGGCCCGGAGCTGCCTCGGCCACGGTGGTGACGCCGGTGAGCAGCGGCGAGCCCCGGTCGAGCCGGCGCAGGACCTCGGCGTTGGCCGCCTCGATCCGCTCGGCGTGGATCCCGTACAGCCGGCCCAGCGCTGCCACGGCCTCGGGCTCGCCGCCGGCCGGTACCTGCCAGTCCACCGAGATGACCGGCGCGTCCTGCTCCGCGATCGCGTCGGCGAACAGCGACAGGCCCACGTTGACCACGCCGACCCGGTCCGGCAGGGCGGCCCCGGCGGTGCTGGGCTCGGTCATGACGTTCCTCCGTTCTGCGTGCCGCGGCGGGCGGCCGCGATCAGCGCCTCCTCGGCGGCCAGGTAGTGGTTCCGCCAGCGCCGGGCCTCGGCGGCCAGCTGGCCGGCCTGGGCCTGCACCTCGTCGGCCATCCGGGTCACCTCGTCCGGGGCGGCACCGCCGAGCGAGGTCCGGCTGGCCACGATCTGGCCCGGGTCCAGCGCCGCAGACAGGTCCTGGCCCGTCAGGCCAAGCGGCTTCCCGGTGATCTGGATGGCGGCCGCGTCGAGCAGCGTCCCGTCGATGTCGGCCCCCCGTAGCCCGGCCGCGCTGGCCTGCCGAACCGCGTGCCCGACCACCCGGTAGGCGCTGCGGTAGTCGATGCCGCTTGTCTGCATGATGTACTCGGCCAGGTCGGTGGCCTGGGAGAAGCCCGCGTCCAGCGCGGCCCGCATCCGCTCGGCGTTGACCGTGAGCGTGCGCACCACGCCAGTGCTCAGCCGGGTGGTCCGCCGGGCCTGCTCCAGCGCCCGGGGCACCTCGCCGTAGGCGAAGATCAGGTTGTCGCTGCGCGCCGAGGGGGTCTTGGCCACCGCCAGCAGCCCGGTCAGCTGGCCGATCAGCTGGCCGGCCGCGCCCCTGATGATCGACAGCGCGTACGGGTTCCGCTTCTGCGGCATCAGCACGCTGGCCCGGCTGTAGCCGTCGGTCAGCGTTACGTAGTCGAACTCCTGGCTGGCCCAGATCTCCAGGTCCTCGGCCAGCTTGGACTGGGTGACTAGTAGCCCGGCGGCGGCGCTGACCATGTCGAATAGCCCGTCGACCTGCCACATCGCGTCCCTGGTGTGCTCGGCCACGCTGCGGAACCCGAGCAGCGCCGCGACCCGCCCCCGGTCGGCGAGCAGTCGGCTGCCGTTGACGCAGCCGGCCCCGCCCGGGCTGGCATCGGTCCACTCCAGCGCGTCGGCCAGCCGGCGCCCGGCGCGCAGCACCGGGAAGGCGAAGGACAAGATGTAATGCCCGAACGTCGAGGGCTGGGCGTGCTGCAGATAGGTCTGGTCGGCCATCAGCGTGCGCGCGTGCTCCCGGCCGCGGCGGGCTAGCTCGGCCGCCAGGCCGACGGACGCCTCGATCAGGTCGGTCAGGTCCTCCCGCAGCCGCAGCCGGAACGCGACCCGGACCGCCTCCCGGCGCGGTCGGCCCGCGTGCAGCCAGCCGGCCAGGTCGCCGGCCTGGCTGACGAAGTACCGCTCCCGTGAGTTGTACGGCTCGCCGTTCACCGGGTCGTAGGGGAAGTCACCGGCCGGGATGTCCATCGTGGCCAGCAGCAGGGCCAGCAGCCGGCGGGCCGCCTCGGCCGGGATCACCCCGGCCCTGGCCAGGTCGAGCAGGTGGGCGAGGTCGGCCAGGTTCATCGCGTGGTGCAGGACAGGGGCGTCGGCATTTTCCAGCGCGAACCCGGCGTCGATGAGCTCCGGGGCAGGCGGGCCTGCCGGCGGGCCCGCCGCGGGCCGGGTCCCGGCCGTCACCGGCCCTCCCTGGCGGTCGCCGGCCCAGCCGTGGCGGCAGCGACGGCGTCCAGCAGCCCGCCGGTGTGCCAGAAGACCACGCACCCGTCCGGCGCGCCGCCGGGCACCGCGGCCAGCGCCTTGGCCGTGTAGATCGGGTCGAGCATCAGTCCCTCCGTCCGTATCGCCTGCTCCGCTGCTGCGGTGCCCGCGGCCGAGGGCAGGCCGTGACCCGGTCCGCGCACGTCGGCCACGGTGACGTCGGCCGCGGTGACCTCGGCCTCGGCCGACCCGGAATCGCCCGGCCCGCCCTCGCCGGGCACCGGGTCGAGCAGGCTCAGGCAGTCCCGGGCCAGGGCCAGCACCCGGGCGGCCGCCTCGTCCGGCGGTCGGCTGGCCGAGCACCCCACCAGCATCCACGGCCGACCGAGCCGCACGTGCCCGGCCACCAGGCCGGCCAGGGTCCCGCCCGAGCCGACCGGGACCACCACCCGCACCTCGCGCAGCCCGCGCTCGCTCAGCTGCCCGTGCAGTTCGGCCGCAGCCAGCGCGTAGCCGATCGCGGCGCGCCCGGTGGCGCCGCCGCGGGGGATCAGGTACGCCCGCCGGCGCCGCGCCGCGAGCGAGGCCGCGACCCGCGGCAGCGCGGCGTCGACGCTCTCCCGGTCCGGCGTCCCGGTCCAGTGCACCACCGCGCCCCAGGACAGCGCCAGCGCCAGGGCGGGGGCCAGGGAGGAAGACCGCGCCGAGCCAGCCGGCACCGGCCGGCCCGCCAGCATCAGCTCGCAGCGCAGGCCCGCACGTTGCGCCGCGGCCGCGGTCGCGGCGCAGAAGTTCGAGGTCGGCGCCCCGCCGGTCAGCAGCGTGTCCGCGCCGTCCTCGATCGCCGCCGCGACCAGGAACTCCAGCAGGCGGGCCTTGTTCCCGCCGAACGCGAACCCGGTGAGGTCGTCCCGTTTGACCAGCAGGCGGCCGGCCTCCCGTATGCCCAGCGCCTCGGCCAGCCGCGGCGCCTCGGTCAGCGGCGTGGGCAGCACGGCCAGCGGGATCCGGGCGGCCCGGCCCCGGACGGC
>JASHTQ010000509.1 GCA_030040475.1 Streptosporangiaceae bacterium | reverse complement strand
CCGCACCGCCGGGGAAGGCCGGATCGCCTCCCAGGTCACCAGGGCCGCTCGCCCCGCGCGGGCCGCGCCAGGACGCCAGAACGCCAGGCCCGCCGGGGGGACCAGCCGCGCCGGCGCCGGGCGGGGCGCCCGCCAGGGGCCGGTCCAACCTGATCAGGTCCGGCGCGGGCATGGCGGTCGACACGCTGGCCTCCCGGGTTACGGGTTTCCTGCGCACCTTCGTCTTCGTGGCCGCGCTCGGCAGCACCACGCCGCTGGCCAACGCCTACAACAACTCCAACACGCTGCCGAACACGGTGTACTACCTGATGCTCGGCGGCATCTTCACCAGCGTGGTGGTGCCGCTGCTCGTCAAGGCGGCCAGGCAGGATCCCGACCACGGCGAGGCCTACGCGCAGCGGGTCTTCACGCTGGGCGTGATCGCCCTGTTCACGGTCACCGTGGTGGCGACGGCGGCGTCCGCTCCGCTGGTCGACCTGTACGCCGCGGCCATCAAGGGCAAAGAGCACAACCTGATGGTGATCTGGGCGTACTTCTTCATCCCGCAGATCTTCTTCTACGGGATGAGCTCGCTCATCGGGGCGATCCTGAACACCCGCGGCCGGTTCGCGGCGCCGATGTGGACGCCGGTCATCAACAACGTGATCGTGATCGTGATCGGCGGGCTCTACGTGGCCATGGTGGGCCTGCACAAGACGCCGGCCACGATCCCCTCGTCCGCGGTGCAGTTGCTCGGCATCGGCACCACGCTCGGGGTGGTCGCGCAGACCGTCGCGCTGTTCCCCTCGCTGCGGCGGGCCGGGTTCCGGTGGCGGCCCGTGCTCGGTTTCCGGCCCGGCGAGCTTGGCGAGATGGGCCGGATGACCGGGTGGATGTCCGGCTACGTGGTCACCCAGTGGGCCGCTAACCTGGTCGCGCAGAACGTCGCGAACGCCGCGTCCAACCGCAGCGCGGTCGGCTACTCGGTGTACACCTACGCCTGGCAGCTGTTCCAGCTACCGTACGCGATCATCGGCATCTCGGTGATCACCGCGCTGCTGCCCAGGATGAGCGAGCACGCGACGATCCGGCGGTACTCCCTGGTGCGGGACGACTTCTCCACCGGCATCCGGCTGTCGGCGGCGGTCGTCGTGCCGGCCGCGATCTTCCTGGCCGTGCTCGGCGCGCCCATCGGCGAGTTCGTGTTCTCCTACGGAAGCAGCGGCATCTCCGGCGGGCGCGACATCGGCGTTGTCTTCGGCCTGTTCTCCCTCGGCCTGGTGCCCTACATGATCACCCAGCTGCAGCTGCGCGTCTTCTACTCCTTCCACGACAGCCGGACCGCCGCCCTGGTCGGCCTGCTCACCATGGGCGTCGGCATCGTCGGGGACGTGGTCGCGCTCAAGACCCTTCCGGCCGGGGACGTGGTCGCCGGGCTCGCGGTCGCGTACGGCGTGGCCAACCTGGTCGGCGCGGCGGTCGGCTGGGCGCTGCTGCTGCGCCGGGTGGGCAGCCTGGACGGCTGGGCGGTCGCGCGCAGCCTTACCCGGATGCACCTGGCCACCGTGCCCGGGCTGATCTTCGCGGCGGTGGTCATGATCGGCGTGGGGCACGTGCTGCACGACCCGAGCCGCGATTACGGCTTCGCGGTCACCGTGATCGGCGGCGGCGGCGCGGTCGCGCTGTACGCGCTGTGCGCCAGGGGGCTGCGGATCGCCGAGTTCGGCTTCTTGCTCAGGACGGTTACCGCAAAGTTCGGCGGCCGGATCGGGCGGCAGCGCAGCAGGCGGCATTAGCATGGGTGTCAACCTATGAGCACATACACGTCGGAACCAGGAACAAGGCTGGCCGGGCGATACCGCCTCGTCGACCAGATGAGCGCGGGCGTCGGCTGGACGTACTGGAAAGCCACCGATGAGACCCTAGCGCGCCCGGTGACCGTGCTCACCTTCGCGGCGGGCTTCCCGCGGATCGCCGAGACGGTGACCGCGGCCAGGGCCGCGAGCAGGGTGGGAAACCCGCACCTGGCCCAGGTTTTCGACGTGGAGGACGCCGAGGATCTCGCGTACCTGGTAATGGAATGGGTCGTCGGCGAGTCGCTGCTCGACATGCTGTCCGACGGCCCGCTTGAGTCCCTGCGGGCGGCCGCGCTGATCGCCGAGGCGGCCCGGGCGCTCGCGAGCGCGCACTCGTGCGGCCAGGCGCACCTGCGGCTGGCGCCTGCCTGCCTGCACTGGACGGCGGGCGGCGGCGTGAAGATCAGCGGGCTCGGCATCGACGCCGCGCTGGCGGACCCGGCCGAGATCGCCGCGGAGGACCTGGCAGACGCCGAAGCCGCCGACGCCCGCGGCCTGGCCCGGCTGCTCTACGCGGCCCTTACCGGCTACTGGCCGACGATCGCGGGCGCCGACGGGATCATCGAGGGGATCGGGTTCCTGCCGCCCGCGCCGGTCGCCGAGCGGGAGGTGTGCACGCCGAGCCAGGTATCCGCGGCGGTGCCCGCCAACATCGACGACGTGGCCTGCCGTGCGCTGTTCCAGCGGCCAAGCCGGCACGGCCCGGCGCTGAGCAGCCCCTCGATGCTCGCCGAGGCGCTGGCGCAGATCGCGCCGCCGGCCTCCCTGCTGTCCCTGCCCCCGCCCGCGTCCGTGCCCGCCGCCGTGTCGCTGCCCGCCGCCCGGCCGCCGGCCGCCGATTTCTCCGCGGGCAGTTTCACCAACCCGTATCCGATCGGCGGCCCGCCGACGGGTCCCGTCCCGGGCCGCGCGCGCCGCAAGCCGCTGGCCGGCGAGCGCTCGATGACAACCCGGCTGCTGGTCGGCGCGCTCATCGTGATCGTGCTGGCCGCCATCGGCGTGGCGGGGTACTCGATCAGCCACAGCCTGGGCCACGGCAGCACGCCGAAGGCGAGCGGCAAGCTCCCGACCGCCCCCTCCGCGGCCGCGGCGGTCCTGCTCAAGCCCGCCGGCGCGAACAGCTTCGATCCCCTCGGCTCCGGCGGGGACGAGAACGGCAACGACGCGAAGTACGCGATCGACGGCAGTCCGAGCACGTTCTGGCACACCGACTTCTATTACACCTATCCCAAGTTCGGGAACCTGAAGAAGGGCACCGGGCTGATCCTCGACATGGGCAAGGCGGTCCGGCTGAGCCAGCTGATGGTTCAGTTCGGCAGCATCTGCTGCGCTCACGTCGACATCGAGATCGGCAACGACGCGCAGTCCTCCCCGGCCACGCTTGCCACGTTTACGCAGGTGGCCAGCTCAACCACGGCGGCGGGCAACGTGACGTTCGACATCACGAGCAACGCCACGGGCCGTTACGTGCTGATCTGGATCACCTACCTGCCCCGGCTGGCCGGTACCGCCAACGAGTACGAGGCGCAGATCTACAACGTGATCGTGCACGGCTCGGCCGCCGGCCAATCGGGCTGAGGCCGCATGCAGGGCGCCGACGGGCAGTCGCCTTCGGACTCCGAACTGCTGCGCAGGCACGCGGCGGGAGACAGTGAGGCGTTCGGCGAGCTCTTCCGCAGGCACCGCGACCGGCTGTGGGCCGTAGCCCTGCGCACCGTCTGCGACCCGGAGGAGGCGGCCGACGCGCTGCAGGACGCGATGGTCTCCGCGTTCCGCCGGGCGGGCGACTTCCGCGGCGAGTCCGCGGTCACCACGTGGCTGCACCGGATCGTGGTGAACGCGTCGCTGGACCGGCTGCGCCGCAAGGCCGCGCGCCCGGTCACGTCCGCGGGCGACGATCAGGCACTCGAGGCCCTGTGGGCGCACGACTCCGACCCGGCGCCCGCGACGGCGGTCAGGCTCGACGTCGATGCCGCGCTGCGGATCCTGCCGCCGCAGCAGCGGGCCGCGCTCGTGCTGGTGGACATGCTTGGCTTCTCCGTTGCCGACGCGGCGGTCATCCTGGAGACCTCGCCGGGCACGGTCAAGAGCCGCTGCGCCCGCGCCCGCGCCCGCCTGCTCCCCTACGTCGCCCACCTCCGGGGGGACGCCGGAGGGAACCGATCCGCGAGTGAGAGCGTCTCACCTGCGCAGGGAGGAGACGCATGAGTGGGCAGAGCACCCATCTCGACCCAGAGGTCCTGGCCGAGCTCCGCGCCGGGCTCATCACCGGCCGGCGCAGCACGGCACTCGCCGCGCACCTGGCCGAATGTGACCGCTGCGCCGCCCTGGACGCAGACCTGGCCGAGGTTTCCGTCCTGCTCGCGGCCGTCCCGCCGCCGACCCTCCCCGCCGACCTGGCGACCCGCCTGGACATGGCGCTCGCGGCCGAGGTAGCGGAAAGAAATAATCATTCCGAACGAGCCGTGGTACCTCCGCACCGTACCCGCCGCAGGGCCGGGTGGCCGGCCGGCTGGCTCGGCGCCGGGAACCGCCGGTTCCGTCTGGTGGCGATCCGCGTGCTCGCGCCTGCCGCCGTGGTGCTCGCCGGGCTCGGCTACGGGCTGAGCCTGATCGGCGGGAGCCCGGCCACCACCGCCGCGTCCGCCCCGCCACCGGTGCCGAGCGTCGTCCCCGCCGCGGGAACCGCCCAGAACCCGCACAGCCTGCGGGCCGGGGCCGAGGAAGGGGCGACGTTCCGGCTGGTGACCAGCGGCACCGACTACGTCCCCGGCACGCTGCGCACGCAGCTCGAGGCCGCGTTGCGCGCGTCGGCGGCGGCGCCTGGCGCGATCCAGGTCGCGCCCGAGCAGCTCAGGGCGTGCGTGCAGCACGTCACCGGCGGCGCCGTGACCGTCCTGGTGCAAGCTGCGCACTACCAGGGCCAGCCGGCCACGGTCATCGTGATAAAGACGAGCAAGGGCTACAAGGCCTGGGTGGTGAGCCCCGGCTGCTCGTCGCTGGCCACCGCAACCCTGCCCCCGGGAATCTAAGCGCCCTAGTATCGGTTCACTGGAGTGCCACTCGGATGAGGGGTTGATGGAGGTTGGCAGAAGTGAGCGAAGTCCGGAACGTCATCGTCATAGGTTCCGGCCCGGCGGGTTACACCGCGGCGCTGTACGCCGCGCGCGCGCAGCTTAAGCCGCTGGTCTTCGAGGGCTCGGTCACCGCGGGCGGCGCGCTCATGCAGACCACCGACGTGGAGAACTTCCCCGGATTCCCCGACGCCATCATGGGCCCCGAGCTGATGGACGCGATGCGCAAGCAGGCCGAGCGGTTCGGCGCGGAGCTGGTGCCGGACGACGTGACGTCGGTGGACCTGTCCGCGACCCCCAAGGTGGTGCGGACCGACAGCGCGACGTACCTGGCCGAGGCCGTGATCATCGCCACCGGCTCCAGGTACAAGGAGCTTGGCGTGCCGGGCGAGAAGATGCTCGGCGGGCACGGCGTGTCCTGGTGCGCTACCTGCGACGGCTTCTTCTTCCGCGGCCATGACATCGCGGTCATCGGCGGCGGCGACTCGGCCCTGGAAGAGGCGATGTTCCTGACCAGGTTCGGCAAGTCGGTGACCGTGATCCACCGCCGTGACACGCTGCGCGCCTCGAAGATCATGCAGGCGCGGGCATTCAAGAACCCGAAGATCTCGTTCCTGTGGGACAGCGTGGTCGAGGAGGTCCTCGGCGACCAGCAGGTCACGGGCCTGCGGATCCGCAGCACCAAGGACGGCACCGAGCAGGTGCTGCCGGTGACCGGCGTGTTCGTGGCCATCGGGCACGACCCGCGCTCCGAGCTGTTCACCGGACAGCTCGCCACCGACCCGGAGGGATATCTCCTGGTCGACCAGCCGTCCACGAGGACGGCCATCGAGGGCGTCTTCGCCTGCGGTGACGTCGTCGACCACACCTACCGGCAGGCGGTCACCGCGGCTGGCACCGGCTGCGAGGCGGCACTGGACGCAGAGCGGTGGCTGGCCAGCAGGGAAAACTGAAATACGTTTACGGCAAATACACGCGAAACGAACTAAGGGATGTGATCGCCAGTGGGCGCGACCAAGGTCGTGACGGACCAGAACTTCGATGAGGAGGTCCTGAAGAGCGACAAGCCGGTCATCGTCGACTACTGGGCCGAATGGTGCGGCCCGTGCCGCATGGTTGCGCCAGTGCTCGAGGAGATCGCGTCCGAGTACGCGGACAAGATCGACGTCGTCAAGCTGAACATCGACGAGAACCCCGCCACCTCGCAGAAGTACGGGATCATGGCGATCCCGACGATGAACGTATTCTCCGGCGGCGAGGTCGTTAAGCAGATCGTCGGCGCGAAGCCCAAGTCGGCCCTGCTGCGCGAACTCGCCGACTACATCTAACTCCTCGCTTCTCGTCGCCCGGGCGTTCTTCGTTTCGCGCCTTACACCGGGCGCAGGGCGCCCTGGGGGGCTGCCGGGGTCATCGAGCCGAGCAGCCGCTCCAGGGCGACCTCGACGTCCTCCCGCCAGGTCAGGATCGTCCGCAGTTCCATCCGCAGCCGCGGGTAGTGATGGTGCGGGCGGATCGTCTTGAACCCCACCGCCAGCAGGTAGTCAACGGGAAGCATGCAGCTGGGCGACTCCCAGCGCCGGTCGCCGAACGCCTCGATGGCCTTCACTCCGTGCCGGGTCAGGTCCTTGGCCATCGCCTGGACCAGCATCCGGCCGATGCCGGCTCCGGCGAACTCGCCGAGCAGGTGGGCGGTCATGAACAGCACCGCGTCGGCGCTGACCGGGCTGGTCGGAAAGGCGATCGAGCGGGGCACGTACTGCGGCGGCGCGAATAGCATGTACCCGGCGGGAACGCCGTCCACGTAGGCGATCTTGCCGCAGCTGCCCCACTCGAGCAGCACCGAGGACACCCACGATTCCTTCTCGAGTTCCGGGTCGCCGCTTTCCTCGGCGCGCGCCCGGCTAACCGGGCCAAGTTCCCAGAAAACGCATTTACGGCACTTCGGCGGCAAGTCGCCGAGGTTATCCAGCGTGATATTGACGATACGGCGTGACATCCTGTTCCCCGGCAAATCAATAAGCGTTTCCGGGAGATTCCCCTTATCCTGGCATGATACTCGTGGCGAGGCCCGACGGCGGGCTCCGCCTGACCGGCAACGCGAGGATTCAGGAGAGGCCGTGACCGCCGAGCAGCAGCCCACATCTCAGCCGCAGCGAATTGACCGGTATGTGGGCCAGTACGCCGAGCGGGCCGTGGGCATGGTGGCATCGGAGATCCGGGCCCTGTTCGCCGTCGCCGCCCGGCCGGAGATCGTGTCGCTGGCGGGCGGCTCCCCGTACGTCGCCGCGCTGCCGCTCGACGTGGTCGGCGACATGATCGGCCGGCTGGTGGCCGACCACGGGGCGCAGGCGCTGCAGTACTGCACCGCGCAGGGTGACACCGGCCTGCGCGAGCGGATCT
>JASHTQ010000508.1 GCA_030040475.1 Streptosporangiaceae bacterium | reverse complement strand
GTGCCTGGCCAGGATGACCTCCATGGCCGTGCGCATCCGCAGGATCTCCCTGGCCTGGATCTCCATGTCGCTGGACTGGCCGTAGCCGCCCTCGGTGGCCGGCTGGTGGATCAGGATCCTGGAGTTGGGCAGCGCCATCCGCTTGCCCTTGGTGCCCGCGGCGAGCAGCACCGCGGCGCCGAGGCCGCCTGCCCGATGCAGCAGATCTGGATGTCGGGCTGGATGAACTGCATCGTGTCGTAGATCGCCATCATCGACGTCATCGACCCGCCGGGCGAGTTGATGTACATGGTGATGTCGCGATCGGGGTCGATGGCCTCCAGGGTCAGCAGCTGGGCCATCACGTCGTTCGCGGAGGCGTCGTCGATCTGCACGCCGAGGAAGATGATCCGCTCCTCGAAGAGCTTGTTGTACGGGTTCATCTCCTTGATCCCGTACGAGGTGCGCTCCACGAAGGACGGCAGCACGTATCGCGACTGCGGGGTCGCCGGCCTGAGGCCACCGCTCACGTTCGGCTCCTTCTGGTTCATCATGACAGGACCCCCTCGGTCGGCACCTCGATGGCGCTGTGAATCACGTGGTCGACGAAGCCGTACTTCATTGCGTCCTCCGCGGTGAACCAGCGGTCACGGTCGGCGTCCCGCTCGATCTCCTCGATCGGCTTGCCGGTGTGGAAGGCGGTGCGCTCGAAGAGCGTCCGCTTGATGTGCCGCATCTGCTCGGCCTGGATCCTGATGTCGGACTCGGTGCCACCGATCCCGCCGGACGGCTGGTGCATGAGGATCTGGGCGTGCGGGAGCGCGTACCTCTTGCCGTGGGTTCCCGCGGTGAGCAGGAACTGCCCCATCGACGCGGCCATTCCCATCGCGTACGTGGCGATGTCGTTCGGCACGTATTGCATGATGTCGTAAATGGCCATTCCCGCGTAGACCGAGCCGCCGGGCGAGTTGATGTAAATGCTGATGTCGCGCTTCTCGTCTTCGGAGGCGAGCAGCACGAGCTCGGCGCAGATCCGGTTGGCGATGTCGTCGTCTACCTGCTGACCGAGGAAGATGATGCGGTGCCGCAGCAGCCGCTGGAACAACTGGTCGCCGAATGGCAGGACCGGGGGCTCGGCAGCCGCCACGATCGGGGTCGGCGGCGGGCTCCACAAGGGCTGAGTCACGCTTACTCACCTGCTCTGGTCATTTGGTGTCGTTGACAGGACCATAACGCCGCCGCGCAGCCCGATCGTCCCCCAAAGGACGCTGTTCGCTACTGGCGCACCGTGTTGCGCCCTTCGGCCTTCGGGCAACCGGAAGGAAGCCGACAAAGCCGACGATTGCCGATCGCCCATGGCAAAGCCACCTCACTGCCATCGGTTCTGCCCTGCCCTGACGGCGTCAGCAATGACGGCAGGACCAGGCGGCCGGGCTGGCCACGGTCATTTGGGCGGGCCGTCGAGTGGGCCTTCTGGCGGGCCTTCGGGCGGGCCGCGGCGCGCGGCTGAGAGCCCCGCTGGTCCCGCTATCGGCCTCTGCTGCGCCTGTGCTCAGGCGTCCGCCTCGTCGCCCTCGTCATCGTCGCCCTCGTCGTCGTCCTCGGCCGACTCGGCGGATCGCGTCGACGCGTTGACGGCGGCCATGACGTCGACACGGTTGCCTGCCGTGTCGGTTACCTTGACTCGCTCCGCGATGAGGCTCATCGCCTTGCCGCGAAGCACCTCGGCGGCGGCGAACTGCAGCTGGCCGTTGTCGGCCAGCTGCTGCGCCAGGCGATCCGCCGGCACGCCCATCTGCTCGGCCTGGCGGGCGATGTAGGCGGACAGCTCGGCTGGCTCGACGGTGAGTTCCTCGGTGCGGGCAATCTCGTCGAGAACAAGGCTGACCTTCACCGCGCGGCGTGCCCGCTGCTCGAGCTCCGCGTCGAACTGCTGCTCGGTCTGGTTGGTCGCCTCCAGGTAGCCCTCCAGGGTGCCGCCCGCGCGCTCAATCTGCGCCAGCAGCGACTCCCTGTTCTGCCTCACCTCTTGCTCGACCACGCCTTCAGGCAACGGGATGTCGATCGTGTCGAGCAGCGCGCCCAGCGCGCGGTCACGCGCCTGGACCACCTGCTGCATGCCCTTCATCCGCTCCAGCTGGGCGCGGGTGTCCGCACGCAGCTCGCCGAGCGTGTCGAACTCGCTTGCCAGCTGGGCGAAGTCGTCATCGAGGCCCGGGACTTCCTTGACCTTGACGCTGTGCACGGTCACCGTCACGTCGGCCTCGTGGCCGGCGAACTCGCCGCCGGCCAGCTCGGTGCTGAAGGTAGCGGAGTCGCCCGCGGACATCCCGATCAGGGCGTCATCGAGCCCGTCCAGCAGGGATTCGCTGCCGACCTGGTAGGACAGGCCGCTGGCCTGGGCGTCTTCGACCGGCTTGCCGTCCACCGAGGCGGACAGGTCGATCGAGACGTAATCGTCTCGCTCCACCGGGCGCTGCACGGACTTCAGCGAGGCGAACCGCTCCTGGAGCGAGCCGAGGTACTCGGCCACCTCGTCGGGGTTGACCCGCGTGTCGTCGACGGTGACGGACAGGCTTTCCAGGTCCGGCAGCTCGAACTTCGGCCGGATGTCCACCTCGACGGTGAAGGCCAGCTCTTTTCCGTCGTCCAGCCGGGTGATCTCCACGTCGGGCTGGCCAAGCGCGATGATGTCGCCATCGGCCACGGCCTTCGCGTACAGATCGGGCAGCGCGTCGTTGACGGCCTGGCTGAGCACGACGTCACGGCCGACCCGGCTGTCGATCACAGGCGGCGGCACGCGGCCCGGCCGGAAGCCCGGAATGCGGACTTGCCTGGCGACCTCGCGGTAGGCCTTGTCGAGGCTCGGCTTCAGCTCATCAAAGGGCACCTCGACGCTCAGCCGGACACGGGTCGGGCTTAGCTCTTCGACGTCAGTCTTCACGTCCGCGTCACTCCGGGATTAGGAAGGTAACTCAGTGTCTTGGGCAGGGTTCGCGTTGTTCAGATCGTGGCAGCACTTCCCGCCGCGATCCTTCCTGAACAACGCTCTCGGGCTGGATCGCTGAGAAGTCTAAGCCGCCAGTCTATGGGCTAGCGAACTCGGACAACGCGGACCGGCGGCGGCTCGTGCTTTTGCCTGCGGTCATCGCCGATGGCCAGGTGCAGCAGCCAGCTCACCAGCCCCACGATGATCGCGCCCCAGAACGCTGCCCAAAACCCGGTCACGTGGAACGGCAGCGTCAGGTCGCCGGCAACGACGCTGGTCAGCCACAGCAGGAGCCCGTTGACGACCAGGGCGGCGAAGCCCAGCGTGAGCACGTAGAACGCGCAGCCGATGACCTTGATCAGCGGTTTGAGGACGGCGTTGATGACGCCGAAGATCGCGGCGACCGCTACTAGCGTGCCGACCTTTGACCAGTCGCTCCCGGCGAGTAGTTCGATCCCGGGTACTACCGCGGTCGCGACGGCCAGGGCGGCGGCGGACACCACCACCCGGAGCAAGAACCTCATAAGACCAGATATTACTCGACTTGGCGACCGATTCGCGCGGCTCCTGCGCCCGGCTCTCCGCCCGGTTCGGGCACATTGTCGCCTCGTGGCGGGACGCCGCCCCGTCCCGTCTTGACTCCAGTGGCTCTAGGCAACTTCTGTTACCAGTGGGACTCCTACCCCGCACTCTTATCCGTCGCTCATACGGCGTGGATGTCCCCACCATGTAGCTCTATGTGACTGGCTGGGACTTCCACGCCTTTGGTTCTGGTGGGTGTGGTGCTGGCGCGGCCGATGTGACTGAAGAGGTGAACTAGGCGCGGTTTAGGGGAGGCGGCCGGGCGG
>JASHTQ010000507.1 GCA_030040475.1 Streptosporangiaceae bacterium | reverse complement strand
TCGCCGACCGTCCCGCCCACCTCGGTGATCACCACGTCCACGTCATCCCCGCCCATCTGCAGGATGCGCGACTTGATCTCGTTGGTGATGTGCGGGATCACCTGCACGGTGTCGCCGAGATAGGCGCCCCGCCGCTCCTTGGCGATCACCGTGGAGTAGATCTGGCCGGTCGTGACGTTGGCGTCGCCCAGCAGGTTGGTGTCCAGGAAGCGCTCGTAGTGCCCCACGTCCAGGTCGGTTTCCGTGCCGTCGTCGGTGACGAACACCTCACCGTGCTGGAACGGGTTCATCGTGCCCGGATCGACGTTGAGATAGGGATCGAGCTTCTGCATCGTGACCCTCAGCCCGCGCAGCTTCAGCAGCCGTCCCAGGCTCGAGGCGGTCAGTCCCTTGCCGAGGCTAGAGGCGACGCCCCCGGTGACGAATAGATGACTGGTTTGCGCAGGCCGTGGGTGAAGTGATGATGCGGCCACTATGAGGCTCCCGTGGTGTCCGGTACGACAAAGAAAAACTGCAGGTCCACGGGCCACCAGGATAACAGCCCCGCGGCAGCGGGCCCGGCATTTGCCTGACGGTGCGCCACCGCGTCGGCTGCCGCCACGTCTTCCTCGTGATGCGCCTCGCCGAATCTGGCCAGCATGACGGCCGAAGCGACGGCGATGAAGAACCCGCCCCAGGCGACGACGGAAAGGCCGGGCCGGGTCTGGTCACCGAGGAAGATGACGCCGATCACGGCGGGCGGGATTGTCTCGCTCAGCACCACGGCCGCCGTGGCCACCGTCACGCTGCCGCCCTCGAGGGCGGTCGCGTAGAACATGAAGGAGATGATTCCGGCCGCGGCGACCGCGTAGGCGGCCGGGTCGCGGGCCAGTTGCAGGGGCTCGAAGCCGTTCAGCACGCGGGCGGCGATGCTGAGCACCCCGTAGCCGAAGCCCGCCGTGACGCCGAGCGCGGTGGTGCGGAACGGCTCGTTGAGCTTCGCCGCGGCCAGGCCGACCACCGCGAGGCCGCCGACCGCCACGATCAGCGCGAGCTTGAACATCGCGCCCACCTGCGCGGCGCCTTCGGCGCCCGCGGATGAGCCGAGCAGGCCGACGCCGGCTACCACGCCGAGCACCGCGGCCCACTCCCGCCAGGACAGGGTCACGCCGATCACCCAGGAGGCCAGCACCGCGGTGACGGCGAGGTTGGCCGCCACGAAGGCCTGGACGGCAAACAGCGGCAGCCGCTGCAGGGCGACGAGTTGGGCGACAAAGCCGAGCGCGTCCAGGCAGATGCTGGCCACGAACCGCCACTGGTGCAGCATCCGCACCACGAGGCCGGGATCGACGCCTCCCGCGGCGGCTTCGGCCGGCTTGTGGCTGGCCGCGCGCACGGCGATGGCCTGCATCACCGAGGCGACCCCGTACAGCAGTGCCGCGACCACCGCCGCGATCATGCTGACTAGCACTGTGCACCTCCCCCGGCATCCGAGCTAGTCGGCTTGTGCCTCGCCGGGCTCCTCGGTTAGAGGCAACACTCAGGTGATGCTCAGCATTCCGGCGAGGTCACCATCTATCATGCCCGGCCCGCTAGCGCAGCGTGGCCGCGGGGCGCGCCTCCCAGATCGTCCACAGCGGCCGGTATCCCATCCGGCTCCAGAACGGCGCGGACCTCGGGTTCACCTGCGCGTAGTGCAGCAGCGTCACCGCGACGTCGTGCGCGTCCAGCTCGGCGTGCGCGCGCTCGACCAGCGCGGCGCTCACCCCGGCCCCCCGCTCCTCCGGGCGGACGAACATCGATTGCAGGTAGGCCGTTGGAGCCGATCGTGTCATGCCGGCGATCCAGGCCGCGTCCTTCGGCGGCTGGACGGTGAGCAGGCCGACCGCCCGTCCGTCTCGCTCCGCCAGCCAGGTCCAGGACGGGCGCTGCCGGAGGGAGACCCGGGAACCCTCGCGGGTCAGCGCCTTGGTGGCCGGGCGCGGGATGGACCCGCCGAAATAGGCGTCATACAAGATCACGCCCATCTCGAGATCGGTGACGGCGTCCAGGTCGTCGGGACCTGCCTCCCGGATGACCAGGTCCCGCTCGGGTCCGGGCGCGCCGGGTACGGGCTGAGCCTGGCGGCCGGCGGGCCTGGCCGCGAGCACGGCCATCGGCTGCATGCCGTGCCCGAGCAGGGCGCGTACACCGCTGACGTCACGACTCGGCCAGGTGACGATCGCCGAGGTGTCGTCCTCGCGCGCCTCGGGCAGGCCGGCCAGGTGCTGGCGCCACTGGCCCAGCAGCTGGTCGGCCGCGGCCAGCGTGTCCGGTTCCCGCAGCCGCGGGGTCAGCACGAACCTGGTCGCCGTGCCCCAGGTCTGCAGCAGCGAGTCGGCCGGGATGTGCTGGTGACGGCAGATGGCCAGGCCCGCGGGACGGCCGTTCTGCCCTTCGGCCACCAGCGGCGCCATGCAGCCTTCCGGCAGGTCGCCCGGCTCGGGCAGCAGGGGGTCGAGGTCAGCCCAGCGCCTGCCGACCGCCTTATTGACGTCCTTGACCACATCACGAATGACCCAGGGCACCTGTCCCGCCTACGTCGCTCCGTCCTGATAAAGACGTTAATGGACACCTTATCGGCGCTTAATTAATGTCCGGCGACAATCAGACACCGGCCGCGTGCATGCCGCGGAGCTCGTGCTTGAGCTCCCTGATCTCGTCGCGCAGCCTGGCGGCGACCTCGAACTGCAGCTCGGCGGCGGCCGCGTGCATCTGCTCGGTGAGCTCGCTGATCAGGCCGACGAGCTCGCCGCGGGCAAGGCCGCCTCCCGCCGCCTCGGCTCCGGCCTCGCGCGCCGCCGCCTGCGCCGCACGTGCCCGTGACGACAGGCCCGGCACCGGCGCCTTGCCGCGGGACTGCTGGCGGCCGCCGCCGCCGATCAGCTGCTCGGTGTCGGCATCCTCGCGGACGATCTGGTCCAGGATGTCAGCGATCCGCTTGCGCAACGGCTGCGGGTTGATGCCATGCGCCTCGTTGTAGGCCACCTGCTTGTCCCGGCGCCGGTTGGTCTCGTCGATCGCGCGCTGCATCGACGGGGTCACCGTGTCGGCGTACATGTGCACCTGCCCGGACACGTTCCGCGCCGCGCGGCCTATGGTCTGGATCAGCGACGTGCCGGAACGCAGGAAGCCCTCCTTGTCCGCGTCGAGGATGGCCACCAGCGACACCTCGGGCAGGTCGAGGCCCTCGCGGAGCAGGTTGATCCCGACAAGCACGTCGTACTCGCCGAGCCGCAGCTCGCGGAGCAGCTCGACCCGGCGCAGCGTGTCGACCTCGCTGTGCAGGTACCTGGCCCGGACGCCGTTCTCGAGCAGGTAGTCGGTCAGGTCCTCGGCCATCCGCTTGGTGAGCGTGGTGACGAGCACGCGCTCGTCCCGCTCGGTTCGCAGCCCGATCTCGTGGAGCAGATCGTCGATCTGGCCCTTGGTCGGCTTGATGACCACCTCGGGATCGACGAGGCCGGTCGGCCTGATCACCTGCTCAACCACGTCGCCGCCGACCCGCCGCAGCTCGTAGGGACCAGGGGTAGCCGACAGATAGATGGTCTGGCCGATACGGTCCAGGAACTCATCCCAGGTCAGCGGCCTGTTGTCGATCGCGCTCGGCAGCCGGAAGCCGTGCTCGACCAGGACGCGCTTGCGCGAGACGTCGCCCTCGTACATCGCGCCGATCTGCGGCACAGTGTTGTGCGACTCGTCGATGACGAGCAGGAAGTCCTCTGGAAAGTAGTCGAGCAGCGTGTTGGGCGGGGTGCCCGCGGCGCGGCCGTCGATGTGCCGCGAGTAGTTCTCGATGCCCGAGCAGCTGCCCACCTGCCGCAGCATCTCGATGTCATAGGTGGTGCGCATGCGCAACCGCTGCGCCTCGAGCAGCTTGCCGGCCAGGTCAAGCTCGGCGAGCCGCTCGGCGAGCTCGGCCTCGATGCCCGCGATCGCCCGCTCCATCCGCTCGGGCCCGGCCACGTAGTGGGACGCCGGGAAGACGTACAGCTCGGTGTCCTCGCTGATCACCTCGCCGGTCAGCGGGTGCAGAGTCATCAGCCGCTCGATCTCGTCACCGAACATCTCGATCCGGACGGCGAGCTCCTCGTACATCGGGATGACCTCGATGGTGTCGCCGCGCACCCGGAAGGTCCCCCTGGTGAACGCCAGGTCGTTGCGGTTGTACTGCATGCCGACCAGCTTGCGCAGCAGCGTGTCCCGCTCCACCGTGTCGCCGACCTTGAGGGTGAGCATCCTGTCGAC
>JASHTQ010000506.1 GCA_030040475.1 Streptosporangiaceae bacterium | reverse complement strand
CCGAGCCCGCCGGCCGGGCGGTCGCCGCGGCCCGGCTGGTCGGGGGAGGCCAGACCGGTGACGCGCCGGCGCGGCGGCGCGCGGCCGGGACGCTGCCCGCCTCGGGGATCAGGGTGCTGGACCTCACCCGGGTCATCGCCGGGCCGACGGCCACCCGCTACCTGGCCGCGCTCGGCGCGGACGTGCTCAGGCTCGACCCGCCGGGCCGGCCGGAACTACCGCTGCACGCGAGGGACGGGCTGCTCGGCAAGCGCAGCGCGCTGCTCGACCTGGGGACTGGAGGCGGCGCCGCGGCGCTGCACGAGCTGCTGTCCGGTGCCGACGTCCTGGTGCACGGGTACCGGCCGCACGCGCTGGACAGGTTCGGGCTGGCGCCGGACGCGCTGGCCGAACGGCATCCGGGCCTGGTGACCGTCAGCCTGTCGGCCTGGGGCAGCGACGGGCCGTGGGGCGGCAGGCGCGGCTTCGACAGCATCGTCCAGGCGGCCTGCGGCATCGCGGCGGCAGAATCGGCCGATGGCCGGCGCCCCGGCGCGATGCCGTGCCAGCTGCTCGACCACGGCACCGGCTACCTGTGCGCGGCCGCCGCGCTGCGCGCGCTGGCCCGGCAGGCCGACGAGGGCGGCAGCCACCACCGCGAGCTCTCCCTTGCCCGCACCGCGCACTGGCTGCTCGGCCACGGGCGCGAGATGCCAGGAGCGCGCCCGGAGCCTGTAGACGACGGCAATCGATCCTGGCTGACCACGGTCGAGAGTACCGAGGGACCGGTGACCGCGGTGGCGCCGCTCGGCCGGCTCGACGGGTCAGGTTTCGGCTGGCCGCGGGCGCTCAGCCGGTACGGCGGCGATCCGGCGGCCTGGGATCCGGCCTCGGGCTAGGCGACCGGGACCAGGGTGAGGTAGGCCTGGCCGAGGATGCCATAGTAGCCGCGCAGCCAGAACGAGCGGTGCTGGTCCAGGCGCTCGCGGATCTCGGCCGCCCGGGGATGACCGGGATGAGCGGCCAGCCACTCCTCCTCGTCGCACTGGTAGCCCGACTCGAAGTCCTCCCACTCCCCCGCGGTCGCCGTCTCGATCCACGCCAGCCGGAAGCCCGCGGCGACGGCCAGGTCCGCGAGGTCCGCCAGGCTGCCGTAGTCGCTCGCGGACGTGCCGGGCCACATGGCGGCCAGGTCGGCCTCCGTCGGGGTGCGCTGCCAGTAGCTCTCCGAGAGCAGCACCCGTCCTCCTGGGGTGACCAGCCGCCGCAGTTCACGCAGCGCGGCCGCGGTGTGGCCGGGCGGCTCGGTCTCGGTGAGCGCGTGGCTGGCCCCCAGGCACAGCACGAGGTCGGCGGGCCCGCGGCTGGTGCCGACGCCGGACTCCTGGTAGAAGGCGACCCGCTCGGAGAGCCCGCGGGCCCGGGCGTTGGCGCTGCCCCGGTCCAGGTCCCCCTCGTCGGTGTCGAAGCCGACGCCGGTGGCGTCCGGCAGGGCCGCCAGGATGCGGAGCATCAGCTCGCCCCACCCGGAGCCGATATCGAGGACCGTGCCGGGCTTGGCCCTGGCGAGCCTGTCGACGAAGCGCGCGGCCCTGGCCTCGGACAGGGGCCCGTGGAAGGCCAGCCGGGTCAGGCTGATGGGAAGTTCTGCGTCAGTCATGGCAGGGCAACGCTAACCTCGGCCGTCCTTGCGTGTACACCGGTTTTCTGCCCGGCCGCAGGCCCGGCACGTGCGTCAACACGGTTGGACTGGAGGGCCGCGCACCGTAAGGTAAGTACTGCCGTGAGAGATAACACTGTCATTGAGCGGATTGACGCGTTCTGCGACGCCGTCCCGCGACACCGCGCCAGGGCCGACGAACACGGGCCGCTCGTGCTGTTCATCCCCACCGGTCCTGGATGGCCGTACTACGCGCGGCCGAAGTTGGGCAGCAGGCCTCCGGTGACCGCAGCCGACATCCGCGCGGTCCGCGCCCGGCAGCGCGAGCTGATCATCCCCGAGTCCTTCGAGTGGATCGAGCAGACCGCGCCGGAGATGGCGGCCGCCGCCGCCGATGCGGGCCTCGAGGTCCAGCGGCATCCGCTCATGGTGCTCGGCCGTCCCGTGCCGCCAGCGCAGCTGCCCGCGGGCATCACGGTGCGCGTCATTGCCCCCGAGGACCCCGACCTCGACCGGGTCTGGGCGGTGCCCGTGGTCGCGTTCGGCCACCCGGGCACGGCGGTCGGCGAGGCCGGCGCGGCCGAGCGGGACAAGATCGCCGCCGATCACGACGGCGGAACGATCTCCATGCTGCGCGATCGGCTGCGGTCGGGGCACTCGGTGCTCGCCGCCGCCTTCGGCCCCGGCGGACCGGTCGCGGCCGGAAGCTACGCGGCCGTGGGCGGCGTCGCGGAGATCACCGGCGTCGGCGTGCTGCCGGCCGATCGCCGCCAGGGCCTGGGCGCCGCGGTCACCGCGCTGCTCGCGGCCATCGCGGTTGAGCGCGGGGTGCAGACCGTCTTCCTTTCTGCCAGCGACGAAGCGGTGGCCCGTGTCTACGCAGGCATCGGCTTCACCGACATCGGCACCGCCATGATCGCCGAGCCCGCCAGCTCCTGATTGCCCGCCGTCCGGCACCTGTTTTCGCTGCCGCTATGGTCGTGTCGTGTTCACACGCGGGCAAGGCGGGGTCGCAGCGATCGTCGTGACGCTGGTGACCTGGGGCCTTGTGGTTCTCGACATCACCGATACCGGGATGCGGCGCTGGTGGGCCGGGCACGCGCTGACCACCGACACGGTGTCCGGGCTGCTCGTGCTGATGATCACGCTGCTTGTCGTCGACCAGGTGGTCAGGTACCGGCAGCTCAGCGACAGGTCTCGTGCCGTCGGGGCGCAGGCGGTCATCGTGGTCGGCCAGGCTCAGCGCGCCTCGAGGGTGATCACCCAGGCAATATCCGGCTCGGGCGACCAAGACGCCGCGTCGGACGAGTTCCGGACGTACATGATGATGCTGCTGGTCGCGGCGCCGGTGCTGATCGACGCCAAGGTCTCCAGGGCGTTCCTGGAACAGGCCCAGTCCCTCGGCGCCGAGATGGCACGCGCGCTGGCGCTGATCGGCGGCAAGCCGGACCCGGCGGAATCCGCGCGTCGTCTGGACCGCGCGACCAAGAGCCTCAGGACCGCGTGCAGCCCGCTGCTGCAGGCGCTCGATCCGCAGACGCTGGCGGCCATCGACGGCGGCCAGGATCCAGCGGAGGCACCAGGTGAGAGCAAGACGAAGCCAGGAGGAGCCAGATGAGTCTGAAGGTCGGGTACAAGACGTCGGCGGAGCAGTTCGCGCCGCGTGAGCTGGTCGAGTACGCGGTCCTCGCCGAGCGGGTCGGGCTGGACAGCGTCATGGTCAGCGATCACTTCCAGCCGTGGCGACACCGGGGCGGGCATTCTCCGTTCTCGCTGTCCTGGCTGGCCGCGGTCGGCGAGCGTACCTCCCGGGTGCTGCTCGGGACCAGCGTGCTCACCCCGACGTTCCGGTATAACCCGGCCGTCGTGGCGCAGGCGTTCGGCACCCTCGGCTGCCTGTACCCGGACCGGATCATCCTGGGCATCGGCACCGGCGAGGCGCTGAACGAGGTGGCGGTGGCGCGCATCGAGTGGCCCCCGTTCCCCGAGCGGTTCGCCAGGATGCGGGAGGCGGTGGAGCTGATCCGCACCCTGTGGCGCGAGGAGCGGGTGACCTTCGAGGGCCGGTACTACCAGACGACCGACGCGACGGTGTACGACCACCCGGACGGCGGCGTGCCCATCTACGTTGCCGCGGGCGGACCCGTGATGGCCAAGTACGCCGGCCGGGCGGGCGACGGGTTCATCTGCACGAGCGGCAAGGGCATGGACCTGTATACCGAGAAGCTCATCCCCGGCCTCGCCGAGGGCGCGGCCGACGCCGGGCGGGACGCCGCGGACATCGACCGGATGATCGAGATCAAGCTGTCCTACGACCCCGACCCGGACCTGGCGCTCGAGAACACCCGGTTCTGGGCAGCGCTGTCGCTGACGCCCGAGCAGAAGGCGGGCGTCGAGGACCCGACCGCGATGGAGAAGGCCGCCGACGCGCTGCCGATCGAGCAGGTGGCCAGCCGGTGGATCGTCGCCTCAGCTCCCGAGGAGGCGATCGCGCAGATCAGGCCCTACGTGACGGCCGGGTTCAACCACCTGGTGTTCCACGGGCCGGGTCATGACCAGGAACGGTTCCTGCGCACCTTCGCCGAGCAGGTCCTGCCGGGCCTGCGCGCCCTCGGCGGCTGAGCCTCACCAGGTGAGACCCGGTCCTGCGTAGCAGCTCACACTACGGACAAGACGCCGCCCGGCTAGCGCGGTGCCGGCTAGGCTTCGCCCGTCTTTGGGGTGTTACGTACGTGTGGGGGGTGACGAGATGGGTGATTTCGAGGAGGTCGAACGGCTCCGGGCCGGCATCCGCGAATGGCTGCTGCGGTCGGCGCGGAACGGCCGCCACGAACTTCGCGGCATCCCGGCACCCGGCCTGCTGCCGCTGCTGTGCGCGGCCGCGTTCGGGCCGGTCCTGGCCGACGCCAGCGACCTGGCCAGCGCCACCGTCGTGACCAGGATCGGGGTCCTGTCGTCGCTGCGGGCCGACGTCCTGTCCGATGCGCTCGGCGCGGCGGTAGAGCGCGCGCGCTCGGCGCACGCGTCCAGGGAGCCGTCGCGTAGCGACCTGCAGCGGGAGGTCTCCCGGGGCGTCAAGGACATCCTGGCCGGCCGGGACGCGCGGGCGGACGCCATGCGATCGGACATCGCGATGGTGATGCGCGAGATCGACGCGGGCGGGACCGTCCTGCGGGCCGCGGTCGAGGCGGGCAGCCACGAACTGCAGCGCGAGGTTCTCGCCGCGGTCGAGGCGGTGAGCGGCGAGTTCGGCGAGATGGCGTTCATGCTGGCGGACCTGGCCCGCGCCGCCGCGGACATCCAGGACAGCCTGGGCGGCCAGGGAGCCGAGCTGCGGGCCGCCGCCGAGCAGGTCGGCCGGCAGGCGGCGGACGTGCGGATGATCCGCGAGGAACTGGCGGTCATCGAGCAGCGGTCCAGCCAGTGGGTACCCGGATCACCCGACGGCCAGGGGCCGGGCGGCCGCTGGAGCGGCGGCTGCCCGTACCTCGGGCTGCTGCCCTACGACGAGGCGCACGAGCCGGTGTTCTTCGGCCGGGAACGGCTGACCGCGGAGCTGGCGGGCAAGCTCGCCCAGACCGGGATCGTCATGGTGACCGGAGCCTCGGGAGCGGGCAAGACGTCGCTGCTGCAGGCCGGCCTGCGGCCCGCGCTGGCCAGGGGGGTGCAGGTGCCGGGATCCGCGGCCTGGGCGCGCGTCAGCATGATCCCGGGGGCCCGGCCGCTCACCGAGCTCGCCGCCCGGCTGGCCTCGCTGGGCGGCGAGGATCCTGCCGCGATCCGGCAGAGCCTCCTCGACGCACCCGCCGAGGCGCACCTGCTCATCCACCGGGTCGCCCGGGCAGCGGCCGGCACAGGCACAGCCACGGAGCCGGAGGATGCCGACCGGATCGTCCTGATCGTCGACCAGTTCGAGCAGGTCTTCACGGCCGCGGGCGAGGAGGAGACCCGAGAGCGGACGGCGTTTATCGAGGCCGTCTGCACGGCGGCGAGCACGTCCGCCGGATGGCGCGACGAGCCGCCGGCCCTGGTGGTGATCGCGGTGGACGGGGATTACTGGGACCGGTGCACCGCCTATCCCCAGCTGGTGCGGGCGATGCAGCACGATCAGCTGGTCGTGGGCCCGATGAGCGAGGCAGGCCTGCACCGCGCGATCACCGGGCCCGCCGAGGCAAGCGGCCTGAGCGTGGAGCCCGCGCTCGCCGGAGCCTTGCTGGACGGCCTGGCGGGCGACGCGGCGGCCACGCATGCGCTCCCGCTGCTCTCCCAGGCCATGATGCTCACCTGGGAGCGGCGCGAGGGCGACCGGCTCACGATGGCGAGCTACCGCGGCGCGGGCCTCGGCGGAGGGGTCGCTCGTGCCGTCGAGGTCAGCGCCGAGGCCGTCTACGACGGGCTGACGGACAATGAGCGAACGATCGCCAGGGACGTGCTGCGGCGGATGACCGCGCTGAGCGATGACCGCAGGCCCATCCGGCACCCGGTGACCCTCGGGGACCTGCGCGCCGGGCATCCCGACAGCGAATGGCCCGCGGTCGACGCGGTGCTCCAGGCGTTCGCCGGCCGCCACCTGCTGGTGCTCGGCGAGGGCCGCGCCGAGATCGCCCATGACGTGGTGCTGCAGGCGTGGCCGCGGCTGCGCGGCTGGCTTGAATCCGACCAGGGCAGCATGATCCTGCGCGACAGGCTCGCCGAGGACACGGCGCAGTGGCGGGAGAAGGGCAAGGACTCCTCGTACCTGTACCGGGAGGCCCAGCTCGCCGCCGCCAGGCAGGCGATCCGAGTGTGGGAGACCGACCCGGGCAGGTACCCGGCGCTGTCTGCGCGCGAGGCCGACTTCCTGCGGGCCAGCGGGCGGGCGGCGAACAGGGGCAAGTGGCGGCGACGGGTGCTTGCCGGGCTGGCGGCGGTGGTCGTCATAGCGGTGATCGCCGGAGCCGTGGCCGCGGTCAGGTCGGCAAGGACCACCGCGGGCCGGCAGCAATCCACGGACGTATCGGGACGCCTGGCCGCGCAGAGCACGGCCCTGGACGCCCAGGACCCGGTCACGGCCGCGCTGCTTGCCGGGGCCGCCTGGCAGCTCGCGCCGACCGCGCAGGCACGCTACAGCCTGCTCGAATCGCTCGCCCAGCCGGTACGCGGCGTGCTGACCGCCCAGTCGGGCGTGGTGACCGCGCTGGCCTACGCCCGCCGTGGCGGCACCCTGGCGGCCGGGTACTCCGACGGCACGATCCGGCTCTGGGACGTCTCCTCGCACCGGCTTATCAGCACGACCACCTGGAGCGCAGCCGCCCTCGCGCTGGCGTTCACCGACGGCGGCAAGACCCTCGAGGTCGCCGACCCGGTCTCGGTCGGCCGGTGGAACCTGGCCAACGGAGCCAAGATCGCTACCCGGCCGCTGACCGGGCAGGTGGCGGGCGGTGCGGTCGCCTTCAGCCCGGACGGCGCGATGATCGCCACCGGCGGCGGCGACGGGAACGTCCGGCTGTGGGACGTGGCCACCCTGCAGGAGATCGGCGCGCCGATGAGCTCCGACCTGCAGCCGGTCGATGCCGTCGCGTTCAGCCCCGACGGCACGACGGTGGCCGCCGGGAGCAGCGACGGGAACGTCCAGCTCTGGGACGCGGGCACCCAGCAGGAGATCGGCACGGCCATGCTGGCCGGCTCGTCCGCGGTCAAGGCACTCGCGTTCAGCCCGGACGGGAACGTC
>JASHTQ010000505.1 GCA_030040475.1 Streptosporangiaceae bacterium | reverse complement strand
AGCTCATCGAGGCGGCCCGGGTATGGACCGAGGAGGCACGCGCGGCCGGGGAGGTGGGCGGCGCGGCGGGGGTCCTGCCCGCGATTGACGCGGCGGGCACGGCTGAGACGGGGGGTGCCGGGGGGCGCGGCGGACGGCGGGTGCGGGAACGGGCGACGCGGGCGGCCATCTTCTCGCTGTTCCCCTACCCCCGGCGGCTTCGGGTGATGACGGCGCCGCTGCGGGTCGCGCAGCGGACCGGGCTGGACCGGCGGCTGGCGCACAGCGGGCTGCCGGGGCGGCTGTCGCCCGAACTCGGCGCGGCGCTCCGGCTCGCTCCGGCCGGACCCCCGGCTGGGGGTCGCACCTCCGCCGGTCCCGGCGTGCGGGGCCGCGCTTCGGGAAGCTTCAGGGACCCGGCGAGGGCCGGCAGGCTGCCGGAGCGGGTGCCCGCGGTCGGGACCCGGCGCGCGGTAGTCGGCATGCTCACCGGGTGCGTGCAATCGGTGTTCTTTCCGCAGGTCAACGCGGCGACTGCCAGGGTCCTCGCGGCAGAGGGCTGCGACGTGATCATCCCGCGGGGACAGGGCTGCTGCGGCGCGCTGTCGCTGCATGCGGGGCGTGAGGCCGAGGCGGAGGCCTTCGCCCGGCACACGATCGACACGTTCGAGCAAGCCGGGGTCGACTTCATCGTGGTCAACTCGGCAGGCTGCGGCTCGGCGATGAAGGAGTACGAGCGGCTGATGGCCAGGGCGCAGCGGCGCGGTGCCGGGGACGACACCTGGAGCGGGCGAGCGGCCGGGTTCAGCGCGAGGGTCCGTGACCTGGCGGAATTCCTTGACGAGCTCGGGCCGGCGGCGCCCCGGCACCCGCTGCCCATCACCGCCGCCTACCACGACGCCTGCCACCTGGGTCACGCGCAGCGGATCACCAGGCAGCCGCGCGACCTGCTGCGCGGCATCCCGGGGCTGAGGCTGGTCGAGCTGCCGGACGCGGGCACCTGCTGCGGCTCGGCCGGCGTGTACAACCTGCTGCAGCCCGAGGCCGCCCGCGAGCTGGGCGAACGCAAGGCGGAAGGGGTCCTTGCGGCGGGCGCTCCGCTGCTGATCTCCGCCAACCCCGGCTGCTCGCTGCAGATCGCGTCCGCGCTCGCCGACCGCGGCGAGCACATCGCGGTCGCGCACACCGCCGAGGTCCTCGACGCCTCCATCCGCGGCCTGGCGCCGCCGTGGTTGACGCCGTAACGGCCCGTCATGACGCGGCACGGAAACCTCCTGGGGCTCACGTGACCCGTGTGATCCGCTCGCGGGCGATCTGAAGGATCGTGGACAGTTACCCCCATTTTGCGGGGGGTAACTGTCCACGTTGTCTGGAGCGGTCCACACAAGGGGCCTGTGGGGCTGATGGGGTTTGCGCGGAGGGCACTTCAAAGATCGTGGGTCGAAACTTCCCTTGGGGGGGCAGTAACGACCCACAATCATGACTTCGGGGCGAGGGTGGCGCGGTCAGTGAGTGTGGAGGGTCAGGATGACCGACTCCTGGCTCTGCTGGGTCTGGATCGAGCCGATCCCGGTGACCGTGGTGCCGGCTGAGGCCAGTGCGGCAACCTCGTTCTGTCCGCCGGCGCCTGGGCCTATGAGGTCGCTGACCTGCCAGTTCACCCCGCTGGGCGAGGTCCAGACGGCGGCGTCCTGCTGGCCGGGCTGACCGTACTGGCCGGCCGCGGTGAAGCCGGCGCCGGATGCGGTGAGCGCGGTGACGACCGTGTTCGGGCCGGGCGAGGTGAGCTGTATCTGCGCCCAGCTCGTGCCGCCGTCGGTGGAGAGCTCGACCAGGGGGGTCGTGACGTTCCCCGCGGTCTGCTCCCCCATCGCGACGACTCGGCTGCCGTTGACCGCCACCTGGTCGAGCACGCCGCCGGTGTCGCCGGGTGGCGTCGGCAGCAGGATCGTCGTCCAGGACGTGCCGTTGACCGTGGTCCACACCGTCGGCTGGCCGTTGTGCGAGCCGACCGAGAGGAAGCCGTGCGGCTGGGCGGCTACCGCGAGCACCTGGCTGGAGCCGGTCGCGTCGTTCACGTCATGGGCGCGGGTCCAGTCGATCAGGTTCGCCGAGAACCACACGTCGGCCACGCACGCGCCGCCCTTCGCCACCAGCTTGCCCACGATGGCGTAGCCGGACGGACCCGCGGCGACCGCGACGTCTGCCACGCCTGCCAGGTCGCGGGCGATCGGCCCGGACGCGGGCTGCCAGGTGATCCCGTCGGTGGAGGTGAGCACGGTCGGCCCGGGCACGCCGACGGCGATCCAGCCGTCGGCGCCGTGCGCCACGCTGCTCAGCGAGGCCAGTCTCGGCCCTTGCACGGAGGCCAGCGAGAGCGAGGTGACCAGGGTCCACTGACCAGCGCCCGCCTTCCGCCAGATCGCCGGGTAGCCGTCCGCGCTGCCCACGGCGACCTGCTGCCCGTCGGCGACGGCCAGGCCGTTGACGGTGAGCTCGGGGATGGTGGCACCCGGGATGCCGGCCAGCGGGACCTGCCGCACGTTGCCTGCCGTGTTCGCCTCCAGGAAGACGGGCTGCTGGCCGAGGTTGCTCGCGGCGGTGGAGCCGATGGCGATGATCGTGCCGGCCGGCGCCACCGCCGCGCCGATCACGGCCTCGGTGGCCGCGTGGCCGAGCGACGCGGTGGACTGCCAGGAGGTTCCCGTGCTGGTGCTGGTGTAGGCGACGAGGTTCCCCGTGGCGTCGGTGCCGGTCACGACGAAGCCGTAAGCGCTGCCCTTAACCACCCGTGGGGTAAGGCCACCCGTCGCGCCGATCGTGGCGGTGTACTGCCACGACTCTCCGTTCGGCGAAAAATAGGAAACGGCGTCCTGCGTGCCACTCGGGGTACGGCCGTTCCTGACCGCGATGAGTCCGGAAGCGTCGTACCCCAGGCCGGTGATGACAGGGCCGGCGCCGTGGTCGGCGGGGACGGTCACCGGGATCCACGACGTTCCGCCGTTGGTGCTCAGCCACGCGGCTGACTGGCCGTTGCTCAGCGCGCCGGAGATGACCGTGTCGGCGCCGTGCCAGGTGGCGTAGGAGATGTTCAGCACGCGGGCGCCCGGTGCCGTCAGGCCCGTCGTCCGGTGCCAGGTCAGGCCGTCGGTCGAGGTCCAGATCACGGCCTGGGTCGTGCCGCCGGCGGCCGGCGCCTCGCCCGCCGCGAGGAACCCGTCGGCGGTCTTGGTGAGCACCCATACCTGGTCGCCCTGGAGCTGCGGCTCGATGCCGTGGGTGGCCGCGAGGGTCCAGGTCAGGCCGTTCGGGCTGGTCCAGATGGCCTGCTGGCCGATCGCCAGCCAGCCGCCGGGACCGCCGGCCAGCAGGCCGGCCGTGTACCCGAGCGCGGGCTGCCCGCCGCCAGCGGCGTGCACCGGGGCCAGCTGCCAGGTCGCCCCGCCGTTAGCCGACACGAAGAACTGCTGGCGGGCGATGCCGTCGCTGGTCTGGGCGCCTGCCGCCACGATCGTGCTGCCGGAGGAGACGATGCGGTTGACCGTCTGGAAGACGCCGCGCGCCTGCTGGCCGGCGTACGTGCCAAGCGCGGCGGTAACAAGCTCCGACTGCTGGGTGCCGGCGGCCGGGGTGCCCTTCTGGCTTGACGCCAGCGGGCCGAGCCTGGGAGCGTGGCCGGTCAGCAGGGCCAGCGCAAGGAGCGCAACGGCGACGAGGACGACCACGGGAAGCGCAAGCGCCGTGGCGCGGAGCCTGCCGCGGCGCTGGCGGGCGGGGGCGCCTTCCGGCATCGGCGGCTCGAGGAGCATGGTGTCGCTCTGCCTGCCGGCGGCACGCAGGGCAGGATCCTCGGCACGGGGCCACAGGGGCGGCGCGGTGGCAGTGCGACGGCTGTTTCTTGCGCTCGCGTCGTCTCGCCCGTCCGTGATGAACTCCGGCTCGGTGAAGACGGGGGCGCTGAGCGGGTAGCGGAGGTTGCCCGGCCAGGAGACGTTCGGCTGCTCGGCGGGACGCGAGCCTGGCCTGCTGTGCCGGCCGGCCGCCGACCGCGGCGACGAGCCTGGCCGGGGCGAGTATGCCTGGGGCTGACGTGGCGGCGGCGGGTATTGCTGCGGCTGGTATGCCTGCGGCTGGTATGCCTGGGGCTGACGTGGCGGCGGCGGGTATTGCTGCGGCTGGTACGAGTGCGGCGGGCGGGGTCCGGGCTCTTGACGGGGTCCGGGCTCTTGGCGGGGCGCGCGCGGCGCGGCGGGCAGTGGCTGGGCGGCCGCCGCGGGGCGATGCTCCCACTCGATGCCCGACTCGCCCCACAGGCGCTGCGACCGCTGCCAGGGAGAGGCCGATGCCCCGGCCGGTTCAGGATGCCTCGGCTGGAAGCCCGGACCTCCGGCCCGGCCTTGCGTCACCATGGACTCGTCGCCGGCCGGGCTGGCCCAGGACCCGTCTTCTTCGCGGTACGGCGAGGGCGGCGGCTGGCTCCCGGCTCGGGGCGGCAGGACGGGCCAGGGCCCGGTGTTGTCCATGTTGCCGGGGGACCCGTCCGCGGCAGTGGTGATCCCGGCGTCGAGCGGGTCGTCATCCCGCCCTGCGTCGCCCTCGTGGTACTCGTCGTCCTCGTGGTACTCGTCGCCCTCGTCGCCCTCGTCACCGGGGACGTCCGCGTCGGGGCTGTCGCTCGGAGAGAACCACTCGCCGTGGAGGGAAGCCCTCTCATCGGTGTCGTAGCCGTCTTCGACGGCGCTCGCAGCGGGGTCGTCACGGGCGGGTTCCGGCAAGGAGCCACCTTCGCCAGGGCGGCGCAGGAACCAGCCGGCCGGAGGCGCGACGCCGGGCCAGGCGTCCTGCTCGGCGGGTATGGCGGGCCAGGCGTCTTGTTCGGCGGGTGCCTCGGCCGACGGCATGGCGGCCCAGCCGTCCTGGTCGTCGGCAGGCTCATCAGCCGCGGTGGCCGCGTCCTCGGCCTCGTCCTGGGCGTCCGCGTATGCCTCGCGCCACGCGGCGGACCTGCTGACGTCGAGCAGGCCGGGCGGTACCGACCACGGCGGGATCGGGCCTCCGGGCCCAGGCTGGCCGGGCGCGCCGGCAGTCGACGGCTCTACAGGGTCGTGGGGGTGATTCTCGCTCGACCAGTTACTCTGCGTATCCATCACAAGCCCCAGTCCAGGTAAGCGCGAGATGCCATGGTTCTCGCCGATCCTCACGCTTAGTACTCGTATGCGTCGGTTTCGATGTTACCCACCGAGAGCAATCGTGTACAGAGGGCGATTTTCCGACGCCACGGCGTCATTGCGACTACCTGGTGCTTTAGGCCGTAATATTACCGAACGTAGTCAGGTCGCCGGATAACTGCCGGGAAGCGGATTCGCGGGGGGCTTCTCCTGGGCCTGGATGAGACCGTAGCCGACCGCCTGGGCGGTAGTCAGCGAACGGCCGCGGCGCGCGTCCTCGCGAATCTCGTCGGCCTGGCGTCCGGTCACCTCGGCGAGCTTGTAGTACAGCGTGTCGAGCATGCGGTTGACCTGCTGCTCGCGGACGGTCAGCGCGGTCACGGTGCCGCCGAAGCTGAGCTTGGGCTCGGCGAGGACGAAGGAAGCGTTCGGGTAGCCGATCCGGTGCGGGCAGGATGCCAGCACGCCGAGGGCAGGGCCGCTGATCTCCCCGCTGACGCACGCGTGCACCGGCACCCGCATGACGTCGAGTATGCCCATGACGGTCAGGGCGGCCGAGAGGTCGGCGCGCATGTTCTGTATCTCCAGGCGGATCGGCTGGTCGCCTTCTGCGTCGAGGGTCAGCAGCTGGGCCGAGAGCCTGGCGGCCGCGTCGTCGTCCAGCGGACCCGAGGCCAGCACGATCCGCTTTTCCAGCAGCCGCTCGTACAGCTTGGCCTTCCAGTCGGCATGCGGATCCAGCCAGACGCGCGTCGGCGGGACCGGGGCCTGCGCGGGCGGCATGCCGGGCATGCCGGGCCAGCCCGGCTCCCCCGGCCGGTCGGGCCAGCCGGGCTCGCCCGGTCGGGGCGGCCCTCCGGGAATGTGCGCGCGTCCTATGCTCAGCCCTGCGCTGGGTGGCACTCCGGTCATCCGCTGGTTCCTTCCTCGGGGTGGTTGAGTCTCCAGGTGATCTGGCCGCCGACCGCGGCCGCATAGCGCTCCAGCGTGGAGGCGCGCACGTCCGCGATGCCGGACTCGAGCCTGGCCACCGCGGACTGGGAGGTACCCATCAGCGCCGCGACCTCGGTCTGGGACAGGCCGGCCGCCTGGCGCTGTTCGGCCAGCTCGCGGATCAGTCGGCCGCGGTCCTCCGCCATCCTGGCCGCGGTGGCCGCCTGGTCTCCTGCCATCCGGCGCAGCGCCATCTCGCGGAAGCCCGGCAGCACGGGCAGCGGCGTGCCGAACTCGCCATCCGGGCTCGATCCCTGTTCGCGGTCCATACTACAAATTGTATCTCAAATTAGATATACCTGATTCGGTGTGAGCGATGTCGAAAGCCTCGGCTCGCTGGGGTCCCGGCGCAGCCGGTGTGGATGCGGCCCTGCGTCCGGGCCTGCACAGCGGCCGGGCCTGCACAGCGGCCGGGCCGATGGGGAGGCGACGCGGAAGCCTCCGCGCTAGGCCGCGTCGCCTCCCGGCCCGGTCGGATCATCGGGGTTGGCTTGGTCCCGCCGGTCCGCGGCGGACACCACGGCACGGGACCGGCGGGAGTTCTTACGGAGAGGGCCGACGGACTCGGCCGAGGGGATGCCGACCGGCCAGCAGGTCTCGGCCCAGACGGTGTGGCCGGGTCCGGAGGGCGCGTCCGCGTAGCCCCACCGACTGGTGCACGCGGCCACCATCGCGAGGCCGCGGCCGCCTTCGGCCATGATCTCGCCGGGCACCGGCAGCAGGCGTCCAGGCGCGGGAACGCCGCCGCCGCCTGCATCGGTGACCGCGATCCTGGCCACTCCCTCTCGCGGGCAGTTGACCTCGACCGTGAACGAGCCGCGGCCACCCGAGGCGGTGTGCGCAATCGCGTTCGTGGCGAGCTCGGACACGCAGATCACCAGGGTCTCCTTGGCCGGGCAGCCGTCAAGCAGGCGGCCGACGTACCTGCGCGCCTCCGGCACCGAGGCGGGTATGCCCGGGAAGGCGCGGGCTCTGGTGCCCCACGAGGGCCCGCAGTGCCACGGGCGAGCCGGGGCGGGACTCACGGGACCCGTAGGTTCCGGGGCAAGAACCGGATATGCAGCGGTCACCGTAGGTCACCCCCTGACGAGTAGTTCCTACCCTCAGTCACGCACCGGCACGCGAAATGGTTCAATCGGCGGGTAATCCGGGCGAACCGAGGTGCTTCGCCGGCGTTAAGCGCTCGGGTACGCAAGAGCGGACCCGGCCGACTCTGCGCACGTCCGCTCCGACGGACGGTCGGCAGGTTCCGAACGCAAGTGACCAGTGGGACACTACAGGGCACACTGGGAACCAAAGAGGGGACGACACCAACCCTGCACACACCCGGCTGACCATCCAGGCCACCGTGCACCTGTAACCGCCTGCCCCAGTCCGCGCTGGTCGGCGCGCGTACGGGGCTCGTGGCGCACAGACCCCGCCAATCGGGGCCGGGGGGACACGCACCCCACCGGAAGCACCGGCCGGACCAGAACTCGTGGCACACCCGCTCCGGGAGGACGGACCCCACCGACTCTGCACACGCCCGTCGGCTGACCATCGCGGCCACGGCGGACTTGTAGTCGCCTCCGATGCCAGCCGGGCACCGCGATCCCGCACCCGGCGTGCATGGTGCGCGCAGCGGTGCGGATGTGCCCGCTGGTGCCCGGTCCTGCCCGAAGATCCGGGAGGATCCGGGCTCCCGGGAAGATCAGGTGCGTCCTGGCACCCCTTTTCTTCCCGCGGGCCCCGATCTTCCCCCGAACCGTTAAGCCGAAGTTCCCCCCAGGCAGCGGGTTAGGAAGATCCCGACATCGGTGTGAGCTGGTGACTCACGCCTGCAGACAGGACGTTACGTAGACATGTAAACTCTATGTTTCTGCTGACGGATATGACAATTCTGGCTATAATGTATGCATGTACGTGGCCAAGGTCCCGAATCGCGGGTCACCGCCCGCCATCTTGCTGCGGGAAAGCTACCGCGAGGCCGGCAAGGTCAAGAACCGCACCCTGGCCAACCTGTCGGCCTGGCCCGAGGCCAAGGTCGACGCGCTGTCCCGGGTGCTGAAGGGCCAGCCGCCGGCCGCCGCCCTGGAGGGGGCGTTCGAGATCACCCGCAGCCTGCCGCATGGCCACGTCGCCGCCGTCCTGGGCACGGCGCGGGCGCTGGGCCTGGAGGAGCTGATCGACCCGGTGCCGTCCCGGCAGCGGGACCTGGTCGTCGCGATGGCGGCCGCGCAGGTGATCGCGCCGGACTCCAAGCTGGCCATCGCCCGCGGGCTGCGAGAAGAGACCGCGGCCAGCTCGCTGGGCGAGGTCCTCGGCCTAGGGTCGTGCGACGAGGACGACCTGTATGAGGCGATGGACTGGCTGCACGGCCGGCAGGACGCGATCCAGGACGCGCTGGCCGCCCGGCACCTGGCCGGCGGCGCCTTGGTGCTGTATGACGTGTCCAGCGCCGCGTTCGAGGGCCGGACCTGCCCGCTGGGCGCCATCGGCCATCCCAAGGACGGGGTACGGGGCCGGCTGCAGATCGTCTACGGGCTGCTGACCTCCCCCGAGGGCATCCCGGTCGCGATCGAGGTCTTCAAGGGCAACACCGGGGACCCGGCGACCGTGGCCGCCCAGGTGACCAGGGTCAAGGACCGGTTCGGGATCGCTAAGGTCGTGCTCGTGGGCGACCGCGGCATGCTGACCGCCGCGCGGCTGCGCGAGGACGTCGCCCCCGCGCACCTGGACTGGATCACCGCGCTGCGCGCCCCGCAGGTCAAGAAGCTGGCCCGGGACGGGGACCTGCAGCTGACCCTGTTCGACGTCCAGGACCTGGCCGAGATCACCAGCCCGGACTTCCCCGGCGAACGGCTGGTCGCCTGCATGAACCCGTTCCTGGCAGCCGAGCGGGCCCGCAAGCGGGAATCCCTGCTCACAGCGACCGAGGCTGACCTGGAGAAAATAGCCGCGGCCTGCGCCCGGGCCCGGCGGCCGCTGCGCGGCCAGGACGCGATCGCCGTGCGGGCAGACAGGATCCTGACCCGGCGCAAGGTCGCCAAGCACTTCACCGTCGACATCGGCGACGACCACCTCACTTACGCCCGGAACCAGGACTCCATCGCCGCCGAGGCGCAGCTCGACGGCATCTACGTGCTGCGCACCAGCGTCGCCGCCAGCGACCTGGACAGCGGCGCCGTGGTCTCCTCCTACAAGGCCCTCGCCCAGGTCGAAAGAGCCTTCCGCGCCTTCAACACCGACCTGGACATCCGGCCCATCCGGCAGCACACCGAAGACCGGGCCCGGGCGCACGTGTTCCTGAGGATGCTGTCGTACTACATCACCTGGCACATGCAAGCCCGGCTCGCTCCGGTCCTGTTCACCGACGACGACAAGGCCACTGCCCAAGCCGCCCGGCCCAGCCCGGTCGCCCCCGCAACCCGCTCCCCGAAAGCCCTGGCCAAGGCCGCCACCAAGCACGCTCCCGGAGACCAGCCGGTGCACAGCTTCGCCACCCTGCTGGCCGACCTGGCCACCATCTGCCTGAACACCATCACCCCCGCCGACCCCGCCCTGCCCGGCTTCCGGCTCGTCACCACCCCCACCCCGCTCCAGCACCACGCCCTCGAACTGCTCGGCGCCAGCCACCGCCTCGGGCTCGCGTAGTCAGCAACCCCGGCCCGCGCCTCACGAAAACCCAGGTAAACGGCCAAACGCGCGGATCACCAGGGGGAACTTCGGCCTAGCCGGCGGCCTTCGGCGGCTGGATGATCCGGATCTGGTTGCCGAACGGGTCGCGGACCCCCATGTCGGTCCCGTAGAAGTGCTCGGTGGGTTCCTGGGTGAAGTCGGTGACGCCGTGCGCCTTCAGGGACTCGAACAGGCCCTGGATGTCGTCGGTGTGGAAGGCGAAGGTGAAGCCCATCGCGCCCTTGGCGATCAGCTCG
>JASHTQ010000054.1 GCA_030040475.1 Streptosporangiaceae bacterium | reverse complement strand
CCGCTCTCGGGCGCCTGGGTGCTGGGGTCTGAGTGGCTGATTGCCTGGCCGTCGACGCTGTCGGTGTCGTTGTGCTGGCCGTCGGGGGGAAGCTCACCTGTATGCTCAGTCCGCCGTGCGGCTGGGGGGCCGCGGTGATGGTTGCGTCGTGCGTGTCAGCGATCGCCTTGACGATGGACAGGCCGAGGCCGTTGCCGTCTTGCTGGCTGCTGCGGTTGGGGGCGAGCCGCTGGAAGGGAGGGCTGGTTGTAGCGGATCGCGTTGTCGGCCAGGTTACGCACCAGTCGCTCGGCCAGCCGGGGGTCACCGTTGACGGCGGCGGGGCCGGTCTCGGTCCGGATGCTGGCTGCCATGGTCCCGGTGTCGAGTTCGGGGCTGAGCAGGACGGCGTCGATGACGGCTGAGAGCTCGAAGGTTTCGTAGGAGCTTATTCCCCCTTCGCTGCGCGCCAGGGTGAGCAGCGCGTCGATGAGGTGGTCTTGGTGCCGGCTGGAGGCCAGGAGCCGTTCGCAGGCGGCCCGCCACGAGGCGTGCGTCGGCTGTGGGTTGCGCAGCGCCCGTTCGAGCAGGGCGCGGTCCAGGGTGAGCGGGGTGCGCAGCTCGTGGGAGGCGCAAACGCGCTGGCAGGCAGCCCGCGCGAGGGCTGCCACCGGGCGCAGGCGGTGAGGCATCCCGGCGCCTCCCCGGGCGCCGGTACGCGATCGGTTACCCTGGCCACTGACCCGGCGGCCGCGCGGCGGCCAGAGGAAGAGACCTGCCCGCCGCACCCAGCGGGTGCAGGCCCGCGCCACCGCCACCGGCTGGACCGTCACCCTCAACCCGACGGCACGACCACCGTCCGCAGCCCCGCCAGCCAGCACCGGGTAGAACCCCGGTGGTCAACGTGGTGTCAGCCGGAAGGCGCGGGCTCCCGCCGCCCAGGCCAGGTGCAGGTCGCCGGGGACGGGATTGCCGGCCTGGTCGAAGCCGATCCTGTTGAACCGCGCGAACTGGTGGTTGTCGCGCGCCATGACTCCGTAGGCGTCCACCACGTCGTGCTCCTCGGTGAGGACCCGGACGTCGGCGAGACGCCGGCGTCCCTTGAGCCGGATCGATACCGCCTCGCCGGTGCGGAGGTTGCGGCCCCAGCCGAACGGCGTCCCGACAAGCAGGTCTCCCTCGTGCCTGGTGTAGGCCACGGGCACCGCGTAGCGCCGCCCGGACTTGCGGCCGACTACGTACACCGTGACCAGTCGGCTGCCGACGAGCCTGCTCACCACCGGCGTGCGCAGCAGCCCCCGGATGATACGGTTCACCAGGCCCTGTACCGCCAGGGTCTGCGCCCGCGGAGCCGGTGCCGCCTGCGGTCGCCCCGTCGCCTGCTGCTCGGTCATCTGCTGCTCCTCTGCGCTGTTACCTCGGTCCAACTCGGATCGTCTGTGGGTATGACGAACGACGACGGAGGAAGGTAACGGTGAACACCACGAACTGGCTGGCAGCGGAGTTCCAGGCGAACCGGGCGCACCTGCGCGCGGTGTCCTACCGGATGCTTGGTTCGCTCGCCGAGGCCGACGATGCGGTGCAGGAGACCTGGCTGCGGCTGACCAGCGCCGACACCGGCGACGTGCGGAACCTGCGCGCGTGGCTGACCACCGTCGTGTCCCGCGTCTGCCTCGACATGCTGCGTGCCCGGACGGCGCGCCGCGAGAGCCCGCTCGATGTGCACGTGCCGGACCCGATCGTCACCGCCGCTGCGGACGATCCCGAGGAGCATGCGCTGCTGGCCGACTCGGTCGGCCTGGCGCTGCTTGTCGTTCTCGACACGCTGTCCCCGGCCGAACGGCTCGCCTTCGTCTTGCACGACGTCTTCGCGGTGCCGTTCGAGCAGATCGGGTCCGCCCTGGACCGGTCTCCGGCCGCCGCCAAGCAGCTGGCCAGCCGCGCCAGGCGACGGCTTCGCGGCGCCGGCGCCTCCGCTGGCGCCTCCGCTGGCACCTTCGCTGGCACCTCCGCTGGCGATCCCGCCAGGCAGCGCGCGGTGGCCGAGGCCTTCCTTGCCGCCTCGCGCGGGGATGACTTCGAGGGCCTGCTCGCGGTCCTCGACCCGGCTGTGCTGCTCCGCGCCGACGCGGGGGACGGCCCGTTCGCCCCCTCTCGGCTGATCATCGGCGCCGCGGAGGTGGCCGCCCAGGCTCACCGTTTCGCGGGGCTGGCACGCTTCGCCCGCCTGGTGCTCGTCAACGGCACCCCCGGATTCCTGGTCGCGCCGGACGGCCAGCCCGCCGCGGTGATCGGCATCACCGTCCGCGACGACAAGATCGCCGAGATCGACATCCTCGCCGATCCCGAACGCCTCAGCCGGCTGGACCTCGCCGGCCTGCTCCGCTAGCGCAAGCGAGCGGGGCACGGCGTCCTTTGGCACCGCGACGTGCCCGCGCAGGCTGGCGGTGGATTCGAACGGGTCGGCGATGAACGCGCCCGTCGGCTAGCCGTCTTCCCCGGCAACGGTGGCAGGCGGGGATCGCCGGGCAACGGCCGCGAGGTAGACGGCCAGCGCGAGCACGCAGGCGCAGAGCGCGGCCGACGACAGGGCAAGTGCGGGGCGCAGCCCGATCACCGCGCCGAACAGGCCGACGGTGAACCCGCTGCCGATCCGCATCCCGTTGGCGCTCGTGCTGAAGACGCCGACTACCTGGCCCTTCTTCGCGCGCGGCGCCCGGAGTTGCGTGACGGTCTGGGTGATCGACATCACGGCAAGGTTGGCGATGCCGCCGATGACGAGCAGCGGCGCGGCCACGAGGTAATAGTGGCTGACCGCGAAGAAGACCGTCGAGGCGCCGTAGACGACGCTGGACCACAGTGCCGCGCGCACCGAGAGCCTGATCCAGCCGGTGCCCTCGAGCAGCAGGCCGCCGAGAACGCCGCCGAGGCCGTTGGCGAACAGCAGCACCCCGTAGGCCGTGCCGCTTGACAGGCCGCTCGTCGTATTCGCGATCGTGGGCATCACCGTCTGCATCGCCGAGCCGACGAAGAACGAGCCGAGCCCGGCGAGGATGATCATGGCGGCGAGCACCCGGTCCCTGCTGACGTCCCTGAATACCTTCACCGCGGCCAGCGCGCCCACGCGCTCCCTGGCGACGACGCCGTACCGCGTGTGGCCGGTGTACTTCGTCCGCGCCGCCAGGATCGTCAGCGGCAGGTAGAACGCTATGTTGACCCAGATTCCGTGGACGGGACCGAGCCCGAGCAGCAGGACCGAGCCGACCACGGGGCCGAACAGGACGCCGAGCGACCGCGCCGTCGAGTTGAGCCTGATCGCGCTCGGCAGGTCGGCCGTGCCCACGAAGTCTTCGAGCAGCAACTGCTCCGGTGGCGTCCACACTGCCCCGGCCATGCCGTGCAGGATCAGCAGGATGCACGCGTCCCAGACGGTGAGCGTACCGGTGGCGAACAGGATGCCCCAGCTCAGCGAGACGGCCATGAACAGCGCCTGCGAGCCCTGGATGAGCTTGCGGCAGTCGTGACGATCGGCAAGCGCGCCGAAATACGGCGAGAGCAGCAGGAACGGCAGCCAGTGGCTGATCACCTCGAAGCCGGTCAGGGCGGGGGAGTGGAACTTCTGCCAGATCACCCAGTAGGTGATGACGTGCTCGATGTTGTCGGCCATCATCGACAGAGCCCCGCCGCAGAGGTAGACCCGGCAGGCGGGATTGCGCAACGCGGCGAACCTGGCCGGCTGTGCCTGCGACTGGCCCGGCGCCACCTCGGGCAGGTCGCCGGCAGGCTCGGCGTCTATCGCCGGGACATGAGTAGCGACGCCGCAGGCAGCACACACGCCCGCCATGCTACCCGGACATCGTTAGAGCGGCTAACGGTCACCGGCGCGCGTCACGCCCGGTACTCAGGCCAGCATGCCGAGCAGTTCGGCGCCGGCGAACCCGGGCCTGGCGAACAGGTCGGCGTCGTACACCATCGCCGTCGCGAACGCCCGCTGGAGCACGGCCGCCGGGTCGGTCGGCCGCCGGGCGGGCGCGCCCTGGACGGCCGCGTCCATCTGTGCCCTGCGCGGGGCCGTCCACTTCTCGGGGTGACGGAACTCCTTGAGCACCTGGTCCCGGGGACGGTGACATCGTGTCCCGCCTTGCCGAGCATCGGCGCTGCCACGGCTGACCCGGGACACCGTACCCTGCGGCTCCCGCAGGCCAGCTTCGCCGGGCTCCGCCTCACCGCAGATGGTCTCACCCGCACGGCAGCCCGCGCCAGCACGAAGATCAACGTCTCAGCGGCGGTATTCCTCCTCGTAGCGGTCCTCGTAACGCGTGCCGGCGGGATAGCCGCGGGTCGGGGGCACCGCATCCGGGGGAACCTGGTCGAGCGGCGCCTCCCGGTAGGACCGGCGCCGGTAGGTGGTGCCGCGGTTCCAGGACCAGGGTGCCCAGACAATCAGCCACAGCAGCACGCCGAGGACACCCACGAGCATCAAGATGTCACCGATCGTATGAATAGAGAAACCATGCGTGGCCACGGTCGCGATCCCGAACCTGAGAATGGCTCCCAGCGCGATCAGGACGAGGGCTGCGCCGATCTTCATGGCTCATCTCCTATGAGTGAGTTTCTGTCCGGCCACTTCCTCTTCCCTGAGCATGCGCGGCCAAAACTATCTCGCGGTCGCGGTTGCTGGCGGGCATGGCGGTGCGGCGCCGCATGACCCGACCGTTAACGGCCGAGGATGGCCTCGGGGTAGGCGGCTTCCGCCGGACCCTTGGTGCGGTGCATGGTCCAGAGCAGGTCGGCGAGGTGGCCGGGGCTGACGGTCGGGCCCCAGTCCCGGACGCCGCCCCCGCCCGGCGCGGTGATCCAGCGGTGAAAGGCACTGTTCTCGATGATGGCACCGAGGTACAGCATGCCGACGTAGATCCCCTTGTCGGCCACCTCGGCGTGCAGGGACTGCAGGTAGTTGCGCTGGGCCGCCTGCGCCGGGCCGGGGCCGCTCAGGTTCGGCAGCCCGTGAACGGTGCTGGCCCCTTGCGCGGTGAGGATGGCGCCGTCGCCGCGAGCGAGCATGTCCGGGAGGAACTGCCCGACGAGGTCAAGCAGCGTGTAGAAGATGAGCGGCAGGTAAGCCTGGGCGCGCCGGGCGGTCAGGCCGGCCGCGGGGACGAAATCCTCGTCCGGGGTGGGGGCGTAGTAGAGCGCGTCGAGGTGGCCGACCCGAGCGCGGACCTGCCCGGCCAGGGTGGGGACGGCGGCGGTGTCGGATAGGTCGGCGCTGATGACGTGCACCGTCCCGCCGCCGCTGGCCAGGTCCGCGGCCAGCCGCTCGAGCGGTTCCCTTCGGCGGGCCACCAGGACGACGTCGTATCCCTCGCGGATGTAGCGGCGGGCGACGGCCTGACCGAGGCCAGGCCCCGCTCCGAAGACCGCGATGGACTGGGACATGATGGGCGCTCCCGCACGACGACCGCTCGGCTGAGGACTAAGTTGACGCTATCGTCAAGTTGACGGCACGGTCAAGTTGCTAGCATGAGATCCCATGGCAGGAGCGCCAAACACGGCGGAGGTCGCCACGCAGGCCCCGGCCTTGCGGGCCGACGCGGCACGCAACGTTGCCCAGATCCGGGCCGCTGCCATCGCCGCCTTCCACGGCCGCGGGCTGAGCACGCCCCTGGAGGAGATCGCCGCGGCCGCCGGGGTGAGCAAGGCCACCATTTACAACCGCTTCGGCGGCCGTCAGGGCCTCATCGACGCGGTCATCGAAGAGCTCGTCGGAGCCGAGATGCGGGCCATCCTGGACCGCGCCCGGCAGCCCGGCGACCCGTGGGAGCGGCTCGCCACCTACGTCACCGACCTGCGCGACCTGCAGTACCGCGAACCCGCGGCGGTCGACGTCCACCTCATGACCTACCCGGGCTCCGCACAGGTCGCCGCCCAGTGGAACGCGGGCAGGGCGGCCGGCATCGCCCTGGTCGAGCACGCACACCAGGCAGGCGTGCTCCGCGCCGACTTCACCGCGGACGACCTGTACCAAGCTCTCGTCGCCAACGGGCTGGCGCTGCGGCACCGGCCCAAGCCCGCGCGCGAGGACTACGACCGGCGCGGCCGCTTCCTCCTGGACAGCCTCCGGCCGCGCACCTGACCTGCCCGGCTGCTCAGCTGCCGATCGTCTTGGCCGCCTCGGCCGCCGTCGCCAGGGCGGCCAGATGGTCATCGACGGTCATCAGGCCCGACCGCATGGTGTTGACCGACAGGTGGGTGGCCCCCGCGTCCCGCCATTGCCGCATCTCGGCGGCCAGCTTGTCTCGGTCCTCCTGCCAGGTCAGACGCCCTTCCATGCCGAGGCTGGCCGGATCGCGTCCGGCCTCGGCGGCCGCCTCCGCCACGATTCGGCGGGCCTCGTCGAGCCGAGGGCCCGGAGCCATCTGCGGGAACCAGCCGTCGGCAACCCGCCCGGCGCGGCGGTAGGCGGGCGGCGACTGGGCGCCGATCCAGACCGGGATCGGCCGCTGCACCGGCATCGGCGCCAGGCCCGCCCCGGTGATCTGGTCGAACGTCCCGCTGAACGTCACGGATTGCTCGGTCCACAGCCGGCGCAGCAGCGTGATCTGCTCGTCGAGGCGCTTGCCGCGGGTGCCGAAATCCTGGCCGAGCGCCTCGTACTCGACGCGGTTCCAGCCGATGCCCACGCCGAGCCGGAACTTCCCGCTGGTAAGCAGGTCCACCTCGGCCGCCTGCTTGGCGACAAGCACGGTCTGCCGCTGCGGCAGGATGATGACGCCGGTGACCAGCTCCATGGAGGTCACCGCGGCAAGATACCCGTACATGACCATCGGCTCGTGAAACGTGGTGTGCACGTCGTAGGGGCCATCCCAGCCCTTGTGCACCGCGGGGTCCGCGCCGACCACGTGGTCGTAAGCCAGCACGTGGGCAAACCCGAGTTCCTCGGCCCCCCGGGCATAGGCCCGCACCGCGCCGACGTCGCCACCCAGTTCGGTCTGCGGGAACACCACACCGATCCGCATGCCACCTCCCAGTCCAGACGATTATCGCGCGTCCTGCTCCCGTGCCCGCGGTCGGCGATCCGGGTGCCGGGAAGAGCAGCCTGCTGCGGGCCGCCGCTCAGCTGGCCATGGTCCGCCGGCGCAGGGTGCTTTCCGTCACTCCCACCCGGTTCGAGCAGGGATTGCCGTTCGCCGGGCTCGCCGAGCTGATCGGCCAGCTTCCCGAGGGAGCCGACAGCGGCCTTCCGGGTCCGCAGCGCCGCGCCCTGGCTGCCGCCCTGCAGCGCGCCGAACCCGGCGGGGGAGATGCCCTGGCAGTACCCCTGGCCGTCCGCGGGTTGCTGACGCAACTGTGCGAGTCAGGCCCGGTAGCGCTGATCATCGACGACCTGCAGTGGCTGGACCAGGCGAGCGCCGGGAGCCTCGGCTTCGCGTTGCGCCGCATCTCGAACATGGCCCGCGTCCTGGTCAAGGAATACGCGGGCGACCTGGAGGCGGCACGTGAGCTGGCCCAAGGCGCCGTAGCCAGGGCGCGGCCGGCAGGCCGGAGGCGGCCGTTGCCCTGGACCGCTGCCAGGCCTTGCTGAACGCCGCGCGCGGGGACGTAGCCGGGGCCCTCGGCGTCCTGCGCAAGGTCGCAGGGGAACCGGGATCCGAGTGCCCGTTCGAGGGTGCCAGGTCCCGGCTGGCTCTCGGTCAGGTCTACCGGCGCGCCGGCTACAAGAGCATGGCCAGCGAGGTGCTGAACGCTGCGGCGGCCGCCTTTGAAGAGATGGGAATACCGCGGTGGGCGGATCGAGCCCGCCACGAAGCCGGCCGGGTGGGGTTGCACCCCACGACCGTTGTCGAGGTGGCGGCAAGTCACTGCGTTTACGTCTCGCGGCCCGCCCCGGTGGCAGACCTCATCAAGCAGGCCGCCCAGGGGGCGGCCGCCTACTAACTCAGGTCAGGCAAGTCCACGATCTCGGGCCCGCTGCCTCGTTCCCTGCTCGTTGCCGAAGTGAGCCAAGTTATCAAGAATCCTTCCAACCGAGGCGATTTGCCCCGGCGCGTACACATACTCAACGGATTTGGGGTACGGCAGCAGGTACGGCTCCAGGCCCGACCCGGAACCGTGCCGCGCCGCACGTCGTGAGCGGCCGGCGGATCAGGTGGCTCGCCCGGGAGGCAGACGTGAAACCCTTCGTGGTCAATAAGCACGGTCGGCTGGTGTTCCCCGCCAACTTTCTCGGCGAGCTGGATTTCTCTGTCCTTGAGTCGCTCGACCAGTTCACCGCGGTGATCGGGCGGGACTTCGAGGCCAAGGCGCCGACCGGCACCGACATCCTGGCCCGGATCGAGGAGGGCGCCTATCCCGGTCGCTTCGAGCTCCTGCGTGACCTGGGACAGAACCTGTTCTGGGTCAACAGGTACGCGATCACCATGTTCGACAAGCGGCCGACGCGATGGCGTGACCTGCCCAAGCGCCGCGACGACGTCTTCCTGCCCGTGCTGACCCCGTGGGCGGACAGCGAGCGGAAGGTGGCCGCGGTGCAGCACGCCTTCCGTGAGCTGCCCGCGACGTGGGACGCCGACGCCGAGTGCGCGGTGTTCGACCTGCTGTTCGGCGTGTTCAGCACCAAGCTGCACCACGCCACGGAACTGCCCGCGATCAAGCCCACCGTGGCGGAGTTCGCAAGCCAGCCCGGGGCGCTGACGTTCGTGATGCCGGACCACGACCCCGACTATCCGGTGTTCACCCCCGAGCAGATCCTCGACGCCCACGAGGACGTGCCCGAACTCGAGGCGCTGATGCGCTGGGCGATGGTGCTGCACAACCAGTACCCGTGGGATCGCGCGCGCACCGAACTGCGCGGGCCGGCCGAGATCGGTGACGACGACTTCGTGGTCGCCTTCTATCCGCGCAACCGCGACGTCCTGGCCTTCATCGACCGGGTCAGGCATCCCGCGCCCGGCACCCGCAAGCCGGCGAGCCAGAACCGGGACAGCCAGAACCAAAGAGCCGAGGCAGTGGCGCCGGTGACGCCCTACCCCCCGGTCCGGGTCCGGGAGGCGTTCCGGATCCGGCCGAAGCTCGAGGCCCTCGCGATCGTGCGCGGCGAGCACGTCTGCGGCAACGACGACGTCATCAGGAACGCGAGCTTCTCGTGGTCGCCGATGAACGCCGCGGAGATCAGCGCGAAGACCGGGATCGACCAGCGCCGCTACACCAGCCGGGAGCCCGAGCAGCTGGCGCTCCCCGCGGTACGCGCGGCGCTGGCCAAGTCCGGCCGGGCTCCGGAGGAGATCGGCGCCGTGCTGGTCAGCACCTGCACGTCCAACCGGCTGATCCCGTCGATGGCGTGCTGGCTGTCCGGCGAGCTCGGCCTGCTGCAGACCCACGCCTCCGCCGACCTGGTCGCGGCGTGCGCGGGCCTGCCCTACGGGATGGCGGAGGCCATCAGGCAGCTCCAGGAGGTCGGCAGGCCGGTGCTGCTTGTCTGCGTGGAGAAGTTCTCCGACAAGATCGGCAGCGTCCGCACCTCCCGGATGATCTTCGGCGACGGGGCCGCGGCCATGGTGATCGGCCCGGCACCGGACGGCGACCCCGGCGACGTGGACGTGGTGCAGACCTACGCGAGCGGGCCGCGCACCGAGGTCAACTCGATCATCTGGCCGAACGCGGACTTCGACAACGACATCACCGTGTACGGCCCCGAGGTCAAGTCGCTCGTGCACCGCTACCTGGTCCAGATGCTGGACGAGCTCGCCGAGCTGACCGACCCCGACGACGCGACGCGCACGATGCTCGAGGGCATCGAGCTGATCGTGCCGCACCAGGCCAACAAGACGATGATCCTCGACCTGGCCGGCAAGGCCGGGCTGCCCGCCGACCGGCTGTACTTCAACGTGGACCGGATGGGCAACGTGTCGGCGGCGAGCATCCCGATCGCCCTGTTCGACGCCGTGCGCGACGGCGTGATCACCGGCCGGACGCGGGTCTTCGCCCCCGGCTTCGGCGCCGGCGCGGTCGGCGGCTACGCCGTGCTGCAGGTCGACCCGGCGATCGTGGCCGACGAGGTGGTGCTCGACGTCATCGAGGAAGCCCCGCCGCCGCCGCTGGCCGGCGGCACCAGCGACGACATGCACGCGGCCTTCGGCGGGTGACCCGGTGAACAGCGCCAGCCCGATGAACAGCCACGCATTCAGCAGGGTCGCGGTCGTCAACCGGGGCGAGCCGGCCATGCGGCTGATCAACGCCGTCCGCGAGTGGAACGCGGAGGGGCTGCCGCCGCTGCGCGTCATCGCCGTCTACACCGCCGCCGACCGGCGCGCCACCTTCGTCCGCGAGGCGGACGAGGCGGTGCTCATCGGCCCGGCGGACCCCGGCGCGGCGTTTGCCGCCAGCCCCTACCTGGACTACGCCGAACTCGAGCGCGCGCTGCGGGCCTGCCGCGCCGACGCGGTCTGGCCCGGCTGGGGGTTCGTCTCGGAGAAGGCCGAGTTCGCCGAGTTGTGCGAGCGGCTTGGGATCACCTTCGTCGGCCCGCCGGCCGACGTCATGCGCAGGCTGGGCGACAAGATCGAGTCCAAGCGGCTGGCGCAGGCGGCAGGCGTGCCGCTCGCGGCGTGGAGCGGCGGCCCGGTGGCCGACGTCAAAGAGGCCCGCGCGCAGGCCGAGTCGATCGGCTACCCGCTGATGGTCAAGGCGACCGCGGGCGGCGGCGGACGGGGCATCCGGCTGGTCAGGTCGGCGGACCAGCTTGACGAGGCGTTCGAGCGGGCCAGGTCGGAGGCGTCGAAGACGGCGGGCGACGCGACCGTGTTCCTGGAGCGGGCGATCCGCGGCGGCCACCACGTCGAGGTGCAGGTCATCGCCGACGCCAAGGGCACCGTCTGGACGCTGGGCGTCCGGGACTGCAGCGTTCAGCGGCGCAACCAGAAGGTGATCGAGGAGTCCGCCTCCACGGCGCTGGACGCCGAGCAGGAGACGATGATTCGCGCTCACGCCGCCGAACTGATCCGGGCGGCCGGCTACGTCAACGCCGCGACCGTGGAGTTCCTCTACGAGCCGGGCGAACGGCTGCTGTCGTTCCTCGAGGTCAACACCCGGCTGCAGGTCGAGCACCCGGTCACCGAGGCGACCACGGGCCTGGACATCGTCAAGCTCCAGCTGCACATCGCCGCCGCCGGCACGCTGGCCGAGATCGGGTCCGCCGGGCCGCCGACCCACGGCCACGCCATCGAGGCCCGGCTGACCGCCGAGGACCCCGAACGCGGCTTCGCGCCCGCCCCTGGGCTGATCGAGCACCTGGCGCTGCCGTCCGGCCCGGGCATCAGGGTCGACACGGGGGTCGCGGCGGGCGACGTCATACCGCCGCAGTTCGACTCGATGATCGCCAAGGTGATCGCCTGGGGCCGGGACCGCGCCGAGGCGCGCGCCAGGCTGTCCCGCGCGCTGCGCCAGACCGTCGCGGTGATCAGGGGCGGGACCACCAACAAGGGCTTCCTGCTCGACCTGCTCGACCGGCCGGAGTTCGTCCGCGGCGAGGTCGACACGACCTGGCTGGACACGATGATGGCCGGCGGCTACGCCCCGCCGCGGCGGGTCGACGTCGCGCTGCTTGCGGCCGCCTTCGAGGCCTACGAGGCGCACGCGCGGCGCCAGCAGGACCGGCTGTTCGCCGCCGCGGAACGCGGGCGCCCGGAGGTCGGGCACGAGACGTGGCACCAGGCCGACGTCCGCGTCGGCTCGCAAGGCTACAAGCTCCGGGTGTCCCAGCCCCGGCCGGGCCGGTACCGGGTGGAGCTTGCCGGAAATGGACACGGCCGCGCGGTCGAGGCCGACGTCGAGCGGTCGGGACGGTTCGAGCTCACGATCGGCGTCGG
>JASHTQ010000504.1 GCA_030040475.1 Streptosporangiaceae bacterium | reverse complement strand
TTGGGCAGTGCCTGGAAGTACACTCGGTCGGGAGCCTTGAAGTGGGCCAACCTGCCGCGCACGAAGTCGGTGAGCTCTTGCTCGGTGACGCCGCCGCCCGCGGTCGTCACGAAGGCGACGGGACGTTCTCCCCAGCGCGGGTCGGGCACGGCCACCACGGCTGCCTCGACGACGTCGGGATGGGCGGCCAGGGCCTTCTCCACCTCGACCGACGCGATGTTCTCCCCGCCGCTGATGATGATGTCCTTGCCGCGGTCGGTGAGCTCGATGTACCCGTCAGGGTGGACGACGCCTAGGTCGCCGGTGTGGAACCAGCCGCCGCTGAACGCCCTCTCGGTGGCGCCCGGATCGTCGAGGTAACCCGCGGCGACGGTGTTCGAACGGATGAGGATCTCACCGGTGACGCCACTGCCTGCCGGCACTGGTTGCAGTTTCGGGTCCGCGACCCGGACATCGGCCACGGAGATCGTGGGCACCCCCTGCCTGCTGAGCCGCCTGGCAAGTTCGGCCGCAGGCAGGTCGGACCAGCCTGGCTGGTACTCGCAGACCAGCGATGGCCCGTACGTCTCGGTCAGCCCGTACAGATGCGTCACGCTGATGCCCATCTGCTGCACTGCGGCGATCGTCTCCTTGGTCGGGGGAGCGCCGCCCACCGCGGCGCGAAGCTCGCCCCGGGCGCGGAAGCCGCGCTGCGCCCCAGCCCTGGCGAGCTCGCTGAGCACCACAGGCGCGCCGCACAGGTGCGTGACGGGGTAACGCTCGGCCAGGTCGAGCGCCGCGCCGGCGTCAAATGAGGGCAGGCAGACATGAGTGGCGCCGACGACGGTGCCGCCCCAGGTCATCGACCAGCCGTTGCAATGGAACATGGGCAGCGTCCACAGCAGGTAGCTGGCGGCGGTCAGCTCGAATTCCAGAGCCGCGCTGACCGCGTTCAGGTAGGCGCCCCTGTGGGTGTACACCACGCCCTTGGGACGACCGGTGGTCCCGCTGGTGTAGTTCACGGTGATCATGTCGTCCTCGTCGGCGGGCAGCTCGATGCCTGAACCGTCGCGCCCGGCAACCCACTCCTCGAATGCCGTCGCCCCGGGCAGCGCCGCGGCCGGAGCCCCGGGGAGCAGCACGACCCGCCGGACGGGCAGTTCGGCCGCGCTGCTTATCGCCAGCCGGGTGAGCAGCTCGGCGGAGACGAGCAGGATACGGGCGCGCGAGTGGGCCAGGATGTCGCGGTACTCGCCGGCTGCCAGGCGGGTATTGAGCGCGACCAGCGCCGCGCCGCTGCCGGGCACGCCGAAGTGGGCGGCGAGCAGCCATCGGCTATTGAAGTCGAGCACCGCCACCCGGTCGCCCGCCCGCACGTCGTCGGCCCGCAAGGCACCAGCCAGCGCGTCGCAATCCCTGCCGAACTCGCCGTAGCTGACCGGCGTCCCGTCCCCGTCGACCACCGCGACCTTCTCAGGGAACACCCGCCGGGCGCGGGCAAGGAAGCTGAGCGGACTCAACGGCACATGATTGGCTGGGCTGATCACGACGCTCTCCACGGCAGCTCGTATCGCTCTTAACCGTCTGGTTGGTCGGGTACCTGTAAGCGGAGCTAGTCCGGTTTCTGGTGTGAGATTATGCCTTCTAACTCGTATTTTAAATGCCCCAATGGCTGGTTGGCCCCAGTTATCCGTCCAGCTAGTCGGGAGGCGCGCGATGCCAGGAGGGTCCGTGGGCCAGTCTTTCATCACTCCCGCCGACGCCGAGGCCATCGGCAAGCCGGTACGCGGTTTCATCGCGGACTCGGTGATCCCGCTTGAGCAGGAGGCACTCGCCGCCGGAGTCACCGACGAGCTGCGGATCCGGCTGCAAGCACCCGCCCGTGCGGCGGGGCTTCTCGCACCGCAAGCCCCGGCGGAATACGGCGGCGGCGGAGCCAGCTTCCTGGCCACCGCCGTGCTGCTGGAAGAGGCAGGCTACAGCCTGCTCGGTCCGCTGGCGATGAACTGCGCGGCGCCCGACGAGGGCAACATCCACCTGCTTTCGGTGATCGCCACAGCCGAGCAGAAGGAGCGCTACCTGCGGCCGCTGGTCCGCGGGGACGTGCGGTCGTGCTTCGCCATGACCGAGCCGGCTCCCGGCGCCGGATCAGACCCGGCCGCCCTTGCCTCGACGGCGCGGAAGGTACCCGGCGGCTGGGTACTCGACGGCGACAAGCACTTCATCACCGGCGCGGACGGCGCCGCGTTCGCGATCGTCATGGCCAACTCAGCCGAAGGCGCCACCATGTTCCTCCTCGACGCCGACAACCCCGGCTGGCAGGTGGCGGAGCGGATGCGGACCATCGACGCAACCACCGTCGGAGGACACTGCCGGGTGCGGCTGCGCGAGGCGTTCGTCCGTGACGATGCGGTCCTCGGAGAGCCGGGCCGCGGGTTCGCTCATGCCCAGGTCAGGCTCGTGCCCGCACGGCTGACACATTGTATGCGCTGGCTCGGCGCCGCCCGGCGGGCACACCACATCGCGGTGCAGCGGGCGAGCGGCCGCGACCTGTTCGGTGCGCCGCTGGTGACCCTCGGGATGGCTCAGCAGCTGATCGCGGACAACGAGATCGAACTGGCCGCCTGCCGCGCGCTGCTGTGGCAGGTCGCCGCGCAGGTCATGGCGGGAGTCAAGAGCACCGAAGAATCATCGCGGGCCAAGGTCTTCATCAGCGAAGCCACCTCCCGGATCGTGGACCGTGCCGTGCAGCTGGCCGGCGGGGCGGGGGTAACAGAGGAATCGGTGATCGGCCGCATCTACACAGACATCCGGGCCTTCCGCATCTACGACGGGCCCTCAGAAGCGCATCGCGCCGCGATTGCACGCCGGGCGGTATCCAGGATCCGGCAGGCCGCTCCTTGACCGCAGGCCAGCCGGGCAGCGACGGGCAGAGCGCGCTCGTCACCGGGGCAACAGGGGGAATTGGGACCGCGATCGCCGAACGGCTCGCGCTCATCGGGTACAGCCTGACGCTCAGCGGCCGCGACGAAGACCGGCTGTCCGAGCTGGCCGGAAAGCTAGCGAGCGCCGGCGTAGAGCTGAATCTCATCCCGGCGGACATGGCCGCGGAAGCCGACGTCAGGTCGCTGGCGCGCGGCCACGCCGAACGGTTCGGCGCGCTGGACATGCTCGTGCTCTGCGCCGGCACCGGCACCAGCGGGTCCATCAGCGGATACCCGATGCACCGATTCGACAGGCAGCTGGCGGTCAACCTCAGGGCTCCCTTTGCCCTCGTGCAGGAGTGCCTGCCCGCATTGCGGACGGCCGCAGCCGCGCGCCCGGCTCACGGTGCGCGGATAGCGGCGATCGCCTCGCTCGCCGGCATTGCGTCCGAAACTGGCCTGGCCGCCTACGGCGCCACCAAGGCAGCGCTGATCTCGCTGTGCCAGTCCGTCAACGCCGAGGAGTCCTCCGGCGGCGTCAGCGCGACGGCAATCGCGCCCGGCTACGTCGATACGGACATGAGCGCCTGGATACGCGCCGAAGTCGATCCCGCTGCGATGATCCGGCCTTCGGACATCGCCGAGCTGGTCGCCACGCTTACCAGGCTGTCGGCCAGCGCGGTGATTCCGACCGTCGTCGTGTCGCGTCCGGGTCCGAGCCAATGGCGGGCATAGCGCGCTGACCACCTGGCGGCTCCCCGGGGCTGCCTATTGACACGGTTCCAAGGAGCATGTAAAAGTATCGTCACCTTCTCGACCGACCAGTCAGTCGAATGAAAGAGACGATTGTGTCTGGAGTGGTATACCGGTGTCTGAGGTTACGGAGCGTGATGAAATCCTAGATCGCGGTGCCGAACTTCGGCGCCAGGTCCTGGGACCCGACTGGGTGGCCGCGGACACGACCGACGCCGAAGACCCGATGAGTCACTTCATTGCCGCGACGCTCCGCGCGACCTGGGCAGGGACGTGGGCTCGCCCCGGATTGGACTTGAGGTCCCGGAGCATCGTGACGTTGACCGTGATGACCGCGCTCGGGCGGACGGACGAGCTGGCCCTGCACATCAGGGGAGCACTGCGCAACGCATGGCTGGCTCCCGCGGAGATACGGGAGATCCTCCTGCACACGGCCCCTTACCTGGGGTTCCCTGCCGCGCAGTCCGCATTGCGGACCCTGAAGGCGGTGCTCGACGAGCGGGCCACGGCGGAGGGGAGCACCGATGCTCATCACTGAGGTTTCCGCCGACCGCTATGACGTGCCGCTGGTACCTGGGCGGGAGTCGGCGAGCGCCGCGTACGCGACGAAGGGCAGCTATCTGCACGCCGTCCGCGTCAGGCTCACGACGGAGTCGGGAGTCACCGGCACGGCCGAGGTGCCGGTCAGGCCGTATGTTTACGGCGACACCCAGCCGGCGGTCGAGTTCATGGTCAATTCCGTCCTGGCCCCGCTGTGCGTGGGCCGCGACGTCTTCGACACCGAAGGCATCGCGTCCACGCTGGAGCCGCCGCGCGGAGTGGTGGGAAACCTGGTGGCCAAGGCCGCCATCGACGTTGCCGCGCACGATGCCATCGGGCGGATCCTGCGTCTTCCCGTCTTCGGCTGGCTGGGCGCCGGCGTTTCCGGCGGCCGCGAGCTGCCGTTGACGTGGCTACTGCCGCTGCACGAGACCGCGGCCGTCGTCAAGGAGGCGATCGAGGCGGCCCAGCGCGGCTACGGCGCCTTCAAGATCAAGGTCGGCAGGGATGCACCGCGCGACGTCGCGCTGGTCAGGGAGCTGCGCCGCGAGCTCGGCGACGAGGCGCTGCTGTACGCCGACGCCAACGAGGGGTACGAGCCTTCGGTCGCCGAACGCGCCGTCAACGACATGACCGACAGCGGCCTGCGGTGGATAGAGGATCCCTGTCCGGTCGGCATCGACCGCGCGGCGCGGCGCAGGCTCGCGGACCGGCTGCGGGTTCCGGTGCTTGGCGACGCGAGCTGCCACACGCTGCGCGACGTCCAGGCCGAGCTTTCCAGCGGCGCCTGCTCGATGGTGATGCTCAAGCTTCCGCGCACCGGGTACCGCGGCGGTCAGGAGATGATCTCGCTCGCCAAGGCCTACGGCGCGCCGTGCGTGCTCGGCACGCAGGGCGAGTCGGCGTTCGGGACCGTCGCCGCGGCGCACCTGGCGCTGTCGAGCGCGCAGTTCATCTCCCACGCCGAGCTGTCGTTCTTCGAGCGGATGAGCGTCTCGACGGTCGGCACGGAACTGGAGGTCCGAGACGGTCGGCTCGGCGTGAGCGACGCACCGGGGGTCGGCGTCGATCTCGTCGTTCCGGCGCGAAGCGCCTGACCCAGGCGCGCAGAGAGTTGGAGGACAGGTAGCGTGCACAATCCGCCGTCGGTGCGAGACGTCGAGGACAAGGATCCGTTCGATTTCTACGAGAACGTCCGCAATCAGCCGAACAGCGCGATTTGGGATGAGCGGCTCAACGCATGGGTCATCGCGGATTACGAAAGCTGCGCGGCGATCCACCGGGAGGAGTCGGTCTTTCACCACCCCTACGAGGTCCTGGCGGGCTCGTTCGAGGTGAAGGGCAGGCAGTCCATCCTGCTGCTGAAGGGCGAGGAGCACCGGCGGCTGCATGCCTGGTACAGCCGCTGGTTCAGGTCGAAGGCGGCCCAGATAGCCGAAACGGTCGTGCGGCCGCTCGCGGCCAGGCTGCTCGGCGGCATCGACGTGCGCGAGCCGTTCGACGTGGCCGAGTCATTCGCCGACCCGCTGCCCGTGCATACCCTCGGCGTGCTGTTCGGCTTGGAGATCGAGGACGACGAACTGCTCAACAGGTGCAAGGTGCTCAATGACCGGCTGACCCGGTGGAGCGAGACGTTCGCCGCCGAGGATGACGTGGTGCGGGAGGCCGTCGCCGCGGCCGAGGAACTGGCGGACCTGCTCCTTCCCGCGATCAGGTCCCGGCGGACCGCGCCACGCGAAGACCTGGTCAGCGACCTGTGGCGGGATGGGCCGTCGATCCTGGACGACTGGACTGAATCCACCATGCTCGACCAGGCAAAGACGCTGTTTCCGGCCGGGGGCCACACCACGGCCAACTATCTCTGCAACGCCATCTTCCTGATGCTGTCCGACCCGGCCCTGGTCGCGACGGCCAGGGACGAGCCGGCCCGGGTCGGCAGGCTCGTCGAGGAGGCCCTGCGCCTGCAGGGTCCCATCCACATCCGGGTCCGGGAGGCGAGGCAGGACGTCAGCCTGAGTTCGGGGCTGCAGGTCAGCCAGGGCCAGCGTGTTCACCCGCTGCTCGCAGCCGCCGGACGTGACCCCGAGCGGCACGCCTGCCCCGCGCACGTCGATCTCGACCGTGACAAGCCCAGGCATCACATGGCGTTCGGCCTCGGACCGCGGCTGTGCGTCGGTGCCGAACTCGCCCGCGCCATCGGGATAGAGGCGCTGACCGCGCTTGCCCAGGTGCCGGGAATCCGCCTCGACCCCGACGCAAGGAGGCCCGAACTGACGGGCTTCCTCGCCCGCTCCTACCGGCCGGTGATCGCCATCGCGGGCTGAGTGGGAATTTCCCGTGACCAGCAGAACCGAGCGTTTCTCAGAGGTGAGGACATGACCATATCCGGCTGGCATCCCGTGAGATCCACATCGTTGCGGCTCGTAGCGTGCGCGGTAGCCGTGGCGATCCCGGTCGCCGCGTGCAGCAGCAGCGGAAGCAGCAGCACCGCCGCCGGCGGCTCCACCGCCGGTTCCAGCACTTCCGCCAGCACCTCCGCGTGCGTGACGGCGGCCAAGGCCGCGATGGCGGCGGTGGAGAAGCCGATCACGCCGACGCTTCCCACCGAGCAGGTGAACATGGCGACGATGAAGGGCAAGAACATCTGGTTCATCGGGGTCAGCTCGTCGATTCCGCTTGTCAACACGATCGGTCAAGGCGTGAAGGCGGCGGGCGCGGCCGTCGGGGCCAACGTCACCGTCTTCGACGGCCAGGGGCAGAACGTCATCGAGAGCCAGGGCGTCCAGGAAGCCGTGGCGCACAACGCCAGCGGCATCATCCTGCAGGGCGTGGAGCCCGACGTCGTGAGCGCGCCGCTTGCCCAGGCCTTCGCGAAGCACATCCCGGTCATCGACTCCTTCAACGGCAACCCGACCCAGGCGCTCGACGGTCTATACGCGCACGTGACGGTGAACTTCACCCAGTACGGCCAGGAGATGGGCGACTACGCGCTGGCGCAGACGGACTGCAAGTCCAACGTGCTGATCTTCTCCAGCACCGAACTGCCGACGTTGCAGATCATGGACGCCGGCATGACCAGCGAGATCTCGAGGCTGTGCTCAAGTTGCACCACGACGATCGAGAACGTGCCGCCGGCCACGATCGCCACCACGACCGGGCCGCTGCTGAAGACCGCCATCGCCCGCGATCCGTCCGCCAACGTCATCATCTCGGCCTACGACGCGATTGCCATCTACCTCATCCCGGCCTTGCAAGAGGAGAACAAGACCATCCCGATCATCAGCCAGAACGGCGACACCCAGAATCTGCAGTACGTCGCCAACGGCACCCAGGCCGCCGACCTGGCCTTCCCGCCGAACGCCTACATCGGCTGGGCGGAAATGGACGAGATGGCACGCGCCCTCAACAAGGCGCCGTCGGTCACCGAGGACATACCAGCCCAGCTTTTCGTTAAGTCCAATCTTGACATCAGCAACCCGTTCCCGAGCTTTAACTACGAGGCTGGATTCAAGAGCCTGTGGAAGGTGCCGTGACGCCTGGTCCCGCTCCGGCGGCCGATCCCCGGCCGCCGGGCACGGATCATGCGCTGGTGATCCGCGGGCTGTCCAAGCACTTCGACGGCATGCTGGCGCTGGACGGCCTGGACCTGACCGTGGAGCCCGGCGAGATCCACGGTGTCGTCGGGCAGAACGGCTCCGGCAAGTCGACGCTGGTGAAGGTGCTGACGGGCTATCACCAGCCCGATGGCCTGGATGAGCTGACCGTCTGGGGCAGCCCGCTCGCGGTGCCGGTCCGGGACCCGGCGCGTCACGGTATTACCGTGGTGCACCAGGACCTGGGGCTGTGCGAGCAGCTTTCGGCCCTGGAGAACATCGCGCTGGGGTTCAGGTACTCCCGGCCGGCGCTTGGCCTGGTCACCATGCGCCGCTATCGCGCGGACGCCGCGGCCCGCTGCGCGGACCTCGGCATCGAGCTTGACCTCAACGCCGTCGTCTCCGGGCTGACCGCCGGAGAACGCGCCTCCGTGTGCGTGGTGCGAGCGCTTGAGCAGATGCGGCGCTCCTGGTCAGGGAGTCCGCTGCTGATCCTGGACGAGCCGACGGCGTACCTTTCGCAGAGCGAATCCGAGCGTGTCTACACGCTTATGCGCGAGGTTGTCCGGCAGGGCGGCAGCGTGGTACTGATCAGTCACCGGCTGGGCGAGATCCGCACCGTCGCCGACCGGGTCACCGTCCTGCGGGACGGCCGCGTTGTCGGCGTGCACGATTGCCGCCAGGTCTCTGAGGAGGAACTGATCGGCGAGATGCTGGGCAGGCAGATCGGCCAGTTCTACCCGGATCGCCGGTCGGCCAGGCCGGGCCGTCCGCTGCTGACGGCGGAGAACCTTTCCGGGACCGTGGTCAGCGATGTCGGCCTGCAGGTCCGGGCTGGCGAGATCGTCGGCGTCACCGGCCTGGTCGGCATGGGCCAAGATGAGCTCCCCTATCTGCTGGCTGGCGTCCAGCCGGCCACCGCGGGCTTTGTGACGCTGGGATCGGTTGTCGGCGATGGCGGTACGCCGCGACCGGCCCGGCTGGCGCTGGTCCCTGGCAACCGGCACCGCGACGGGCTGTGGCTGCGGGCCACCGCGGCCGAGAACTTCACACTGCCGCGGTTGCGAAACTACTTCAGCCGGGGCACCCTGCGCCGTCGGGCCGAGGAGAACTCCGCGCTGGCCGGGATGCAGCAGATCGGCGTGCGGCCTCCCCTTCCGACGCTGCCGGCGGCGGCCTTCAGCGGCGGGAACCAGCAGAAGGTGGTCCTGGCCAAGTGGCTCGCGACGCGCCCCGACCTGCTGCTGCTCCACGAGCCCACCCAGGGCGTGGACGCCGGGGCCAAGAAGGACATCCTGCAGACGATCAGCGACAGCGCGGACGCCGGCATGGGAGTGCTGATCTGCTCCGCCGACCATGAGCAGATCGCGCGGACCTGCGACCGGGTGATCGTGCTGAGCGACGGGGCGATGGCCGGCGAGCTTACCGGTGACCAGGTCACAGAGGAAATGATCGTCCGGGCCTGCCATGCGACCGAGAGCGCGCGGACGGCCACTACGCCTGAGGATGCATCATGACGACGCAAGCCAACCGCGAGGTCGCCGGGCAGGTGAGAGGGCAAGATAGCGGCCCGCGGTTCCTGGTTCGCCGGTGGGTCGCGCCGTACGCCCTCGTCATCTTCCTGGTGATCTTGTCCGCCGTCTTCTCGCTGGTCAGTCCCAGCACGTTCCCGACGACGGGCAACGTTAACGCCATGGTCTCGTCCCAGACCGTGCTGCTATTGCTGAGCCTCGCGGTGCTTTTCCCGCTGCGCGGCGGGGACTTCGACCTGACGATCTCCTCGACCATGCTCATGAGCGGCGCCGTCGTGGCGGTCCTGACGACGCAGCATCACTTCGGCGGCGTCGTGGCCATGTTGCTCGGGATCGGCTTCGGCGCGATCGTCGGGCTGGTCAACTCCTTCTTCATCGTGGGACTCGGGCTGGACGCGTTCGTGACGACGCTCGGCATCATGACGGCGCTGACCGGGCTGACCTACGCCATCACCGGCTCGGTCGTCATCACCAACCTGCCGTCCGACGTCCTCACCTTCAGCCGGGCCGACTGGCTCGGGCTGCAGTCGAGCGTCTGGTACGCGTGGATTCTCGCGCTGATCGTCCTGTACATCTTCGAGTTCACGCCGTACGGCCGCTACCTGCTGTTCGTGGGCGGAAACCGGGACGCGGCGCGGTTGTCGAACGTACGGGTCGGCATCGTCCGCTCCTCCGCCTTCGTCGCCTCGGGCGTCATCGCCGGCCTGGCCGGCGTTGTCCTGGCGGGAACGCTCGGTTCGGTCGACCCGAGCATCGGAGGCGAGTTCCTGCTGCAGCCGTACGCGGCGTGCTTCCTGGGCATGACCGCCATCACGATCGGCCGCTTCAACGTCCTGGGCACCGTCATCGCGCTGTACCTGCTGACCGTCGGCATAACCGGGCTGGAGTTGCTAGGTGCCCAGCCCTGGGTCGGCGACGTGTTCAACGGCGGCGCGCTCGTGCTGGCCGTCACCTTCGCCTGGTTCACGGGCCGGCTCGGCACCATCGGCCGTGGTCGGCTCAGGCCGCGACCCCCGGCTTCAAGTGAATCCGCCCGATGAGCGACACGGATGCCAGGGCCGAGCCCGACGACTCGGCCGCGATCCGGCCGGAGGCGCTGTGCCGTCGGCCGCTGGCCGGCCAGGTCGTGATCGTAACCGGCGCAGCCAGCGGCATCGGGCGCGCCTGCGCCGTCAGTTCCTGCGGCGCCGGAGCGATGACCGTGCTCGCCGACACGGATCGCCGCGCCGTCGAGTCGCTGGCCAAGGGAATGGTGAAAGAGGGCTACCCGGCGGTCGCGATCGAGGCCGACGTGTCGCGCGAGGTAGATGTCTCGGAGATCGTGCACGTCGCACACCAGAACTTCGGCCCCGTCACCGGCCTGGTCAACGCGGCGGCCGTCCGTTTTGTCGGAACCGTTGCCGACCATACCAAGGAGTGGTTCGACCAGACGCTCGCGGTGAACCTGACCGGCCCGTTCATGCTCAGCCGCGAGATCTACCCCGACATGGCACAGACGGGCAAGGGCTCGATCGTCAACGTCAGTTCGGTGGTCGCCTCGACCGCGCGCCGCGATGCGGTCGCGTACTGCGCTGCCAAGGGAGGGCTGGAGGCGCTGACCCGGGCGCTCGCGGCCGATTTCGGCAGCGTCGGCATCCGCGTCAACACGGTGATCCCGAGCTTCGTGGAAACCTCGATGACCGCGGGCCGCATTTCCGACCCCGAAGCCGCGGCCAGGATGCGCGACGCGCACGTCTTCGGCCGCTGGGCCCAGCCTTCGGAGGTGTCGGCTTGCGTGGTCTTCCTGCTGTCCGACGAGGCGAGTTTCATCACCGGCGCCGCCGTGCCTGTCGACGGCGGGTGGCTGTCCTACCGGCGGTTGTGAGAGGAAGTTATGAGCCGTAGTTATGAGGCGATGAACGCCAAGGCGTGGGCGAAGGAAGCGCTGACCGGCTATGTGGCGGTGAGCTTCACGCCCTACCGGGCCGACGGCGGTATCGACCACGACGCCGTGGCGGCCGACGTCGAGTACACCCTCTCGCTCCCGCACATCGGCGGCCTGTACGTCGGTTCGATCTACCAGGAGTTCTGGCTTCTTTCCGTCCGGGAGCGCATGGCGCTCGCCGAGACGGTCATCGGTGCGGCCGCCGGGCGGGTACCGGTGATCATTGCGGCCAGCCACACGGTCGCGGAGGAGGCCATCGCATTGGCGCGGCACGCCGCCGATGCCGGAGCTGACCTTGTGATGCTGTGGCCGCCCTATTTCGGCCCCCGGGACCACGACGGGATACTCGCCTTCTACCACCAGGTCATGGCCGGCGCGGACATCGGCTTCGCCTTCTATAACACCGGTCTCGCCGAGGTCGGCTACCAGATGTCGGCGGAAGTCCTCGATCGGCTCGCCGACCACCCCAAGATCTGCGTGCTGAAGGAGGCCTCGCTGCGGGAGGATGTCTATCTGGACACGATCGCGAATATCGGCGACCGCGTGCAGGTGAGCAGCCCGCTGGAAGAGTACTGGCTAAGCGGCCGGGCCCTGATGCCCGGCCTGGCGCCGAAATTCCTGATGGGATCCAGCCGCGTCCTGATCATGCAAACTCCGTCTGATCCGCTGCTCGGCCGGTTCTACGAGCACGCCACGGCGGGCAGCTTCGAGGCGGCGGCCGCCGACCTGAGGGTGATACTCCAGCTCAGCGAGCAGCTTCATGGCCCGTCACTGCGCTCAGGCCACCATCCTGTCGGGCTCATCAAGGCCATAAGGGGCGGTCTCGGCCAGTCCGGTGGCAGGCCGCGGCCGCCGTGTCACGCCCCATCCCAGGCCGAGGTCGCGGCGGCGCTCGCCATTCTCGATAAGTTCCGGGATCCGGCATGACCAAGGTCTTGCGGCTACGCTTGTCGGCAGCGGCCTGAGGTTCAGGTATGCGAACCGGACTCGATCAAGGAACCGAATTGAAATGAGCGTCACGGAGGCAGCAACCGATCGCCGGGCCGCGATCGTTGCCGCGGCGGCGGACCTGTTTGACCAGCGCGGATATCACCAGACCAGCATGGCTGACATCGCGGCGGCGGTCGGCATCGCCAAGCCGACCCTTTACTATTACTTCTCCAGCAAAGACGAGATTCTCTTTGCGATCCACAATGAATTCATCAGCATCATCCTCGGCAAGCACCAGGTCCGCGCTCGCACCGTGACGAAGGTCAATCTCCTGCTGGCTGGCATCATGACAGATGTCCTGGGCCTGATGGAGACCCATCGTGGCCACGTCCGAGTGTTCTTCGAACACCATCGGGAGCTACCGGACGAGCAGCGCGCCCTCATCATCCGCGAGCGCGACGCCTATGAGCGAATTGTGGTTGATCTCATCGACCGCGGCCAGCGGGAGGGCCTTATCCGCGGCCTAAACACGCAGATTGCCACGTTCGCGCTTTTCGGCATGGCCAATTGGAGCTACCAGTGGTATCGGCAGGGCCGGCTGACGACCAACGAGATAGCGGGAATCCTGTGGGACCTGCTGTTCGATGGCATGGCCCCGCGCGCAGCGGAGGATTCATGACCCGCGTGCGCGTCGACACCGATCTATGCAGCGCAAATGCAGTCTGTGTCGGCCTGGTCCCGAGAGTATTCGAGCTAGACGGCGACGATCTGCACGTACTGAAAGATCCCCTGGATCCGGCGGACCTGTCGGCCGTAACCGAGGCCGTCGACAGTTGCCCCACCGGCGCACTGCACCTGGAAGAGCAAGGGCCAACGCCCCTCGTTACCGACGCCGTAGGGACATTATCGCCAAGGCTGGACACCGCCGCCGGGATGACAGCCGGATCCGACATGGCCCGCCCCCCGGTGACGCGGGCGCCTGCACTTACCTCTTCGGCGACCCTGGTGCCATGATCCTGAGAGCGTTCGTAATTATCCGAATACGCAGCGGGAAGGAGATATTAAGCGATTCTCCGTCGACCCCGACCGGCATCGATCGACTGCAGGTTACTTCAAGGTCGGTGGCGCGGCCGGTGCTGACCTGGGCAAGTTTCACATGCGTGCCGTTCCTGATCATCCCGAGCACCCGCAGGAAAACCAGCTTCGGGGCGTGACGCATGAGCACAACCTCGAGCATGCCGTCGTCTGGCGCCGCGTTCGGCGCTACTTTCATCCCCGCGCCGAAGTAAGGAATGTTGGTAACCACGATGCCGTAGCCCGGGAATTCGTCCGGTGTTCGCATAGCGCCGGTACCTGGACTGGAGCCCGCGCTGTCAATCGTGAACACCGCCGGTTTCCAGCCGGCCAGCGCGCGCAGCGCGGCGGCTGGATAGGCGACTGGCCCGCGGATGAGCCGGAAGTCGTTGGCAATCTGCCCGGCCACCGAGGCGATGCCGACATACAGGCTCCCGGCCGCGCTGGCCCGTGTTCCGTCGGCACCAGTCACCTCGATCAGGTCCAGCGGGCACAGCTGCCCGTCAAGCAGCAGCCTGGCCGCGTCATGCGGGCTGAACGGAATGCCGTAGGTACGAGCCAGGTCGTTGCCCCGGCCTGCCGGGATGATGGCGAACAGCCCGTCACCGGCCGGTTTCGCCCGGGCCACCGCGGTTGCGATCGCGCCCGCCATCCCGTCCCCGCCGACCGCGACCACATGATCGCCCCGCAGCGCCGCTTCGGTTGCCAGGCTGCCGGCGTCGGCGAGGCTGTTGCTGTGCTGGGCCAGATACCGGGTACCAGCAGCATCCAGCACGGTCCGGATCGCCTGCAAGCACTGCTGAGCCCTGCCGCCGCCGGCGGCAGGGTTGACGACAACGGTGAAGGTCCTGTCCATCGGAGCCTCCTTATGACTAGATCTTGGCAGCAGATCGACGTGCTGGCAGGTCCGGGGGTGGTCGAGACTTAGGGGATGCGGCAGTTCGTGACCGATATCGAGGATCCGCGGCTGGCGGACTACGCCCGGCTGACGGACAGGGAGCTGCGGACCAGCCTGGAGCCCGCGAACGGGCTGTTCATCGCGGAAGGGGCACGGGTGATCGGCCGGGCCGTGGCGGCCGGCTACCCGGTGCGCTCCGTCCTGCTCGCCGAGCGGAGGCTGGGCGACCTCCCGTCGCTGCCCGTCACCGATGCCCCGGTGTACGTCGTCCCGGACGAGACCGTCGAGCGGCTCACCGGGTACCGGGTCCACCGGGGGGCGCTGGCCTCGCTGCACCGTAAGCCGCTGCCGACGACCGCGGCGCTGGCCGCGGCTGCCCGCCGGGTAATAGTGCTCGAGGACCTCGTGGACCACGCCAACGTCGGGGCCATCTTCCGGTGCGCCGCCGCGCTCGGCGTGGACGCCGTGTTCCTCTCGCCGCGGTGCGCCGACCCGCTCTACCGGCGCGCGGTGAAGGTCGCGATGGGCGCGGTGTTCGCCATCCCTTACGCCCGGATGACCGACTGGTGGGGCGGCCTGGCCGAGCTGCGTGCCGCCGGGTTCCGGCTGCTCGCGCTGACCCCGGACCAGGCGGCCGCGCCGATCAGCGCGGCCGCGTCCGGCCAGCGCACCGCGCTGCTGCTCGGCACCGAGGGCGACGGCCTGTCGTCCCGCTGGCTGACCGTGGCCGATCAGGCCGTCCGCATCCCGATGCACCCGGCCGCCCTGGCCGCCGGGGTCGACTCCCTCAACGTGGTCGCCGCCGCGGCGATCGCGTGCCACGTGCTCGTGACCGCGGACCAGACCGGTATCGGTCGTCAATGCCCTTGATCGTCGGCACGGCCCGTGCCCCGGTTACAGCGACGCAGCACCGAGCTGGCTGCGGACCTGGTCCGCCTCGGGCGCGCCTAGCTGGGTGTACAGGGCGAGCGCCGGCTGCAAGTGGTGGCGCTCGCTCGTCCTGGCCGGCCCGGCGGTGGCTTTCTGCCAGGTCACGAGTGCTCGCCGGAGATACCCGATGGCCTGCCAGTGCTTGCCCCGGCGCAGCATGACCTCACCGAGGTTGCCCAGTTCGGTGGCTATGCCGGTGGGGTGACCGATACGACGGCGGATGGTCAGCGCCCGCTCGTAGAAGTCGGCAGCTCCCGGCCCCGCCGCCCCGACGCTCCCGGCTCCGCCGGACGGGCGGATCCCGGCTACCCCGGCTGACACAATCGCCGTGCCTGAGGCCGCCGCGGCTACCCTGATCACGGGCCGGAACACGATTGGAGACGGGATGAGCAGGGCCACGGGGAAGGACTCACGCGTGCCGCACGGTGCCGATAACCACGGTGCCGACGGCCACGGGCTGATCCGCGTGCACGGCGCGCGGGAGAACAACCTCAAGGACGTCAGCGTCGAGATCCCGAAGCGGCGGCTGACGGTGTTCACCGGCGTGTCCGGCTCGGGCAAGAGCTCGCTGGTGTTCGACACGATCGCGGCGGAGTCGCAGCGGCTGATCAACGAGACCTACAGCACCTTCGTGCAGGGCTTCATGCCGTCGCTGGCGAGGCCCGAGGTCGACGTCCTTGAGGGGCTGACCACCGCGATCATCCTCGACCAGCAGCGGATCGGCTCGGACCCGCGCTCCACGGTCGGCACCGCCACCGACGCCAACGCGATGCTGCGCATCCTGTTCAGCCGGCTCGCGCAGCCGCGCATCGGCTCGCCCAAGGCGTTCTCGTTCAACGTCGCCTCGATCAGCGGCGCGGGCGCGGTGCAGTACGAGCGCGGCGGCAAGACCGTGAAGGAACGGCGCAGCTTCAGCATCACCGGCGGGATGTGCCCGCGCTGCGAGGGCCGCGGCGCGGTCTCCGACATCGACCTCACCCAGCTCTACGACGACTCCAGGTCGCTCAACGAGGGCGCGATCACCGTCCCCGGCTACACGGGGGGAAGCTGGAACTCGCGGCTGTACACCGAGTCGGGCTTCTACGACCCGGGCAAGCCCGTCCGCACGTTCACCAAGAAGCAGCTGAACGACTTCCTGTACCACGAGCCGGTCCGGATGAAGATCGCCGGCATCAACCAGACCTACGAGGGCCTGGTCCTGCGGATCCAGCGGTCGATGCTGTCCAAGGACACCGACGCGCTGCAGCCGCACATCAGGGCGTTCGTGGAGCGCGCGGTCACGTTCACGACCTGCCAGGAGTGCGGCGGCACCCGGCTTTCCGCGGCGGCCAGGTCGTCGAAGATCGACGGGATCAGCATCGCCGACGCGTGCGCGATGCAGGTCAGCGACCTCGCCGAATGGGTCCGCGGCATCGGCGAGCCGTCGGTGCGGCCGCTGCTCGCCGCGCTCACCGAGACCCTGGACTCGTTCGCCGGGATCGGGCTCGGCTACCTCAGCCTGGACCGGCCGACCGGCACGCTGTCGGGCGGCGAGGGGCAGCGGGTCAAGATGATCCGCCAGCTCGGCTCCGCGCTCACCGACGTCACCTACGTCTTCGACGAGCCGACCATCGGCCTGCACCCGCACGACGTCGAGCGGATGAACGACCTGCTGCTGCGGCTGCGCGACAAGGGCAACACGGTGCTGGTCGTGGAGCACGAGCCGGAGACGATCGCGATCGCCGACCACGTCGTCGACCTCGGCCCGGGCGCCGGCACCGCCGGCGGCGAGGTGGTCTTCGAGGGCACCGTCGACGGGCTGCGGTCAAGCGGCACGAGCACCGGCCGGCACCTCGGCGACCGGGGCGCCGTCAAGCGGACGGTGCGGACGCCGACTGGCGTGCTGGAGATCCGCGGCGCCAGCACGCACAACCTGCAAGACGTCGACGTCGACATCCCGCTGGGCGTGCTCGTCGTCGTCACCGGCGTGGCGGGCTCAGGGAAGAGCTCGCTGATCCACGGCTCGGTGTCCGGCCGGGACGGAGTCAGCTCGGTCGACCAGGCCCCGATCCGCGGCTCCCGGCGCAGCAACCCCGCGACGTACACCGGGCTGCTCGACCCGATCCGCAACGCGTTCGCGAAGGCCAACGGCGTCAAGCCGGCCCTGTTCAGCGCGAACTCCGAGGGTGCCTGCCCCGGCTGCAACGGCGCCGGCGTCGTCTACACCGACCTGGCGATGATGGCCGGCGTCGCGACCACCTGCGAGGACTGCGACGGCAAGCGATTCGACGCCTCCGTGCTCGACTACCGCTTCGGCGGCCGCGACATCGCCGAGGTGCTCGCGATGCCGGTGACGCAGGCCGCGGAGTTCTTCGGCGGCGGCCCGGCGCACACCCCGGCCGCGCACGCCATCCTCGAGCGGCTTGCCGACGTCGGGCTCGGCTACCTCAGCCTCGGCCAGCCGCTGACCACGCTGTCCGGTGGCGAGCGGCAAAGGCTCAAGCTGGCCACCCAGCTGGCCGGCAGCGGCGGCGTCTACGTCCTCGACGAGCCGACAAGCGGCCTGCACCTCGCCGACGTCGAGCAGCTGCTCGCCCTGCTCGACCGGCTCGTCGACGCCGGCAAGTCGGTGATCGTCATCGAGCACCACCAGGCGGTCATGGCGCACGCCGACTGGATCATCGACCTCGGCCCGGGCGCCGGCCACGACGGCGGCCGGATCGTCTTCGCGGGCACTCCCGCCGCCCTGGTGGCCGCCCGCCCCACCCTCACCGGCCAGCACCTAGCCGCCTACATCTCCACCCGCCCGCCGCCCGCCGCGCCCCAGCCCACCATGGGGCTTGTGTCCCCCAGGCCCCGATAGATGGGGTTTGTGCCACACGCACCTCATGCGAGGGCACCCTGGGCCGCGGCTGGTGGTGCGCATGAGGTGAGTGAGGCACGACTGGCGAGGTCGGGACGGCCGGACGGCTATCGCGAGGTGACGAGGGCGGGACGGCTACGTGCAGGCCACGCTCGACGGTGCGGTATTGGTGCCGGAGTAGGTCGCGGTGAAGCCGACGGTCGTGCTGGCGCCGGGCGCGAGCGTGCCGTCATACGACTCGTTCGTCACCGTCACCTCGCCGCCGGACTGGGTGTAGCTGCCGTTCCAGAGGTCGTTGATCACCTGGCTGCCGGGGAAGGCCCAGCGGAGCTGCCAGCCGTTCAGCGTGGCCGAACCGGTGTTGGTGACCACGACCTGCCCCTGGAAGCCGCCCGGCCAGCCGTTCACCACCGAGTAGGCGCCCGAGCAGGCGCCGGAGCCCGACAGCGTGGGGCTGGGCGACGGCGTCGGCGAGAGGCTGGGCGACGGGCTCGGCGAGAGGCTGGGCGACGGGCTCGGCGCGCTGCCGTTGACGGTGACGGAGAAGGAGTCGGTCTTCAGGCCGGCGCCGCCTTGCCACAGCTCGAACCCGGCCTCGACGTCGATCAGGTACCAGCTGCTCTTGGTGTAGCCGCGGCCGACCATGTCCTGGGCCAGCGTGCCGACGTCCAGGTTGCTGACCGACGTCGCCGGGCTGGTCATGTCGTAGGTGACGGTGTCCCAGCTGGACTGCGCGCCCTCCCAGACGTTGTAGGTGTGGCCGCCGAGGGTCACGTCGCTGGCGACCTCGGAGCCGAACGGCTGGACCGGGCCGTTGTGGTTGAGCCAGACCATGAGCTCGCTGCCGTCCGGCTGGCCGGTGGCGGTCGGCGTCTGGTTGAACCAGATGTCGTAGGCCACGTCGTAGTCGCTGCTGCCGCCGGGCTGGGTGGTCGACCAGCTCGTGGTCACGGTGCCCGTGGTCAGGTGGGAGACCTCGATGGGGGAGGCGGACAGCCCGCCCGAGCTGCAATTGCCCCAGTGGCAGCCCTGGTAGATGGACGGGTACGCGCCCGGCGACCCGTCGGTGGCGTTGTCGATGGCGGAGCTGGCCACCGTGAAGTCGGCGCCGCCGTCGGTCGTGACGCACTCCGCCGCGGCGGAGTCGAACTCGTTGTTCTGCACGGTGTACGTACCGCCGGACACCGCCGCGGTCTGCTCCTGGCAGAGCGTCGTGGTCGCCGCCCGGGCGCTTGGGCCGCTGCCGAGCGCGGCGAGGACGCCGCCGGCGACCAGCAGCAGCACGGTCGCGGTGACGAGAGCGACCCTGGGACGAGTCATCTGGTACCTCCCCGCGGGCGGTCGGCCGGAAGTCCGGCCCCATCGTTGCCCCGGCGGCTGCCGTAGGTCAAGAACAAGGTCCTTACGGTAAGCGGTCAGCCAGAGTCGGCTACTTAAAGTACATAGACAGATGCATTGCGTGAAAGCGGTCGAGTCACGTAACGTAGAGATAAGGAGTAATTTGATCACTTTGAGTGATTATCGCCCGGGCGCCCAACCGGATGAAGTGGTAGGTAGACATGCAGGGCATACCGATTCCGGCCGGCCGGCCGGGCAGCACGGGCCGCTACGTGGCGCTTGCGGCGATCGCTCTCGCCGCGGCGGGCGTCACGATCTCGCTCACGGTCCCGTCGGGCGGCGCATCCCGAGCGTCCGGCGCCGCGACGGCATCGCCGGGCGCGCCGGCGGTGACGTCGTTCGCCGGGTACGCCGGCCGTCCGGCGCTGCCGGGGGCGCCCAGGCTGGAGGTCAACGCGATCACCTCGGCGGCGGGCCTGCGGCTCGCCGCGGGCAGCGTCGGCGGCTATCCGGCGATCTGGCGGCAGCAAGCCGGAGGAGCCTGGACCCTGGTCACCTCGCCCGATGACCTGCCGGCCAGGACGGCTCCGGCGACTGCGGCGACTGCGGCGGCTCCGGCGACGCTGACCAGCGTGATCCACGGCCCGGCCGGCTGGCTCGCCGTCGGCATGCCCGGCCCCGTGGTCCTCACCTCCGCGAACGGCACCACCTGGCGGCCGGCCGCGGGGAACATCGCGGCGGGCCTCGGCAACATCTCCACCGTCTCGGCCGCCGCCGGGCCGCGCGGGTACGTCATCCTCGGCAGGCTGGTCGTCCCCGGCGGTTGCGCGGCGGACGTCTGGTGGTCGCCGAACCTGACGAAGTGGACGCGCGCCCACGACGTCAACGCCGCCACGGGCTCCAGCCAGACGCTCGCGGTTACCGCGCTGGCGGGCGGCTTCGTCTCGGTGGGCTCGCACAACGGCCGGCCCGCGGCGTGGATCACCTCAGACGGCACCGCGTGGCGCACGATCGTCCTGCCCGCCCCGGCGAACGCCCAGCTCAACCAGATCGCGATCAGCGGCGCCCGGCTGGTCGCCACCGGCGGCTCGGACGGCCAGGCCAACGACTCGGCGGCGTTCGCGGTGTCCTCGGCCGACGGCGGCGCCTCCTGGCAGCAGACGGACCCGGCGTTCAGCCAGCTGGCAGCCGTCTTCGCCGTCACGGTGCGGTAGCCGCCGCCCCGCCACCCCGGGGCGCCGCTGCGGGGCGCCGCTGCGGCGCTCAGTGCTCTTGCTGGCCGCCGGGCTTCGCGGCCGGCCGGCGGGTGGGGAGCGCCGGCGCGGATCCGCCGCCCATCGGCGGCGGATCGACGGTCTGCACGGCACCAGTA
>JASHTQ010000503.1 GCA_030040475.1 Streptosporangiaceae bacterium | reverse complement strand
CCGCCGACGTTGCGGTACAGCACCTGCTCGTCGAGGATCGCGTGCACGCGCGGCGGGGGAGGGTCCTCCCGGAACAGGATCGCCTGCCGCTCCATCCGCCCGTCTACCCGCTCCTTCACCACTTCCGAAGTCGTCTCCGGGTTAACCTCCAGGATCGCCTCGGCATACGGCCTAGTCTGGAACAGCCCGGGGACCAGCGAATGCTCGAACATCTTGAGCAGCCGCGCGGCGGCCTCGTGCGGCTGGAACGGGCGGAACCCGGCGGAGAGCGGGATGCCCTGCATCCGCCGCTCGTGCCGCTGGAACGTCTCCGGAGTCCCGAACACCTCATCGGCCCTGGCCGCCTGAGCCGGTGTCGGGGCCCGGTACCCCGACTCGATGTTCGCGATCGTCGAGGTGCTGACGAGCATGTTCGCGGCGGTTTCCTCCTGTGTCCAGCCGCGCTGCTTCCGCATCGCGATCAGTTCCTGCGCGAACATGCTCCGCTCGTCGTCTTCACCGCGCCCGCCGGGCATCTCACGCCTCCTCACGTCCCGCCCCTGATCCTCACGCCGGCCGGCCCGCCCTCAAACCTGCCGCGCCGTCCACAAAAGCGCCTGTGACCTAATGCGAACGGTATGCCACGCATCGCACGCTTGTCAGTGTGTCCCAGGGAAGCCGGTCCGCTGGTTCCCTGGGACGCCCCCGGCCCGCCGTAACCGAAGGATCAAGCGCCGTGAGAATGACCGTTGATGACCGTGACCAGCGGGAATGCCCGCCGGCCGACTGGTCGGCAGATCTGGCGCTCGCGTCGCTGCCCGACGCGCCCCGCTACGGACGTCTGCTCGTACGGCGTCACCTGCGAGCATGGGGCATCGCACACATGATCGACGAGGCGCGGCTCGTGATGTCCGAGCTGCTGACCAACGCGGTCCAGGCGAGCGCCGGACTCACGACGATCCAGGTACGCCTGGCGGTAATCGGAGGCACGTCGCTCGTCATCGAGGTACGGGACCGCAATCCGGAACCTCCGGTGCTGACCGATGCGGCCGACGACGACGAGGGCGGCCGCGGCCTGATGATCGTGGCCGCCCTGTGCGAACGCTGGGGCTACTACCACCCGGCACCCGGCAGCAAGGCAGTCTGGGCCGAGCTTGCGATCCCGCTGCCGGCGCGCGAACCCGGGCACCCGGGCACGCCGCCGGCCGCCGCGATGGAGATGAGATACCAGCATGACTGAAACCTGGGAAACGGCGGTACGGGCGGCGGCGAACACGATGCTCCGCTATCCGGACAAGATCTCGGACGGGCTCGAGGCGGAACTGTACGCGCTGCTGGACCAACTCGGCGCCGCGACAGCGGAGCAAGCCAGGGACGAGGACACCGGCGCCGGGGTGTTACCACCGCTCGTTCGGTAGAAAAGAACTGACGATACGGCGGCGGCCGGGCCTGGGGGTCAGCCGGGGGGTGGGGCCGATGCCGCGGCGGTCAGGACCAGAAGACGTCCGCGATGTACTGGTCGCCGGAGCGGTGCCAGGCCTCGGCGACCTTGCCGTCCTCGAGCCTGAGGACCACGGCGTCGAAGGTGTCGAGCGTGCGGCCCTTCCGCTCGGCGCGCGACTGGAACAGCGCCACCGCGTGCCGGTCGTTGGCCACCACGTCCTTCAGCTCGATGGAAACCGTCCCGGCGGAGAGCTCGTAGGCCTTGCCGAGGTACTCCCGCACCCCCTCGATGCCGGTGTGCTCGCCGCCAAGCAGGTTCCTGCCCGGGACGTGCCACACGATGCCGTCGGCGAAGAACTGCTTACCGAGCGTGTCGAGGTCGCCCCTGCTGAACGCCTCGAACCCGGCGCGCACGAAATCCTCATTTGGATGGGTCACAGCCGCCTCCTGTCCGCGGAACCGAGACCATCATGATCGCGCCTTGCGAACCGGTCAACCCGGCAGGCCCGCGGGCGCGGCACTGTCCCGGCGACAATCGGCGGCTTAGGATTCCAGGCGTGGGTGACAACGCCGCGGCGCCGTGGGTCACGGTCAAGCTGGCGCAGACTGCGCAGGAGCGCGAGCTGTTCGCCCGCCTCCGCTACGAGATATACGTCGCGGAGATGAAGATGTTCTCCTCCGTCGCCGATCACGAGGCGCGGCGGCTCAGCGACGCCGACGACGAACGCTCCGAGCTGCTTGTCGCGTACGCCGACGGCCAGCCCGCCGGCGTCATGCGGCTCACGTTCGGCGCCGACGGGCCGTTCCCCGCCCATTTCCTCGACGCCTACGGGATCGACGACTTCCTGCCCGTCGTGTCCCGTACGGCGATGATGGTGGTGACCCGCTTCGTCGTCCGCAGGGTCCACCGCAGGACAACGGTCCCGTTCGGCCTGATCACCGAGGCCGCCCGGATCGGGGCCGAGCGCGGGATCGAGATCGCGTTCTGCGACTGCCAGCCGCACCTGATCAGCCTCTACCAGAGTCTCGGGTTCCGCCCCTACCGTCACACCTACAACGATCCGCACTTCGGGTTGATGGTCCCGCTCGTGTTCGTCGCCGGCGACGGGGACTACCTGCGGCAGGTGGGCTCGCCGTTGCTCGACGCGGTCATCGATCCGGCCGCGCCCACCTCGCAGCGCGCGCGGCTGGCCGCCGGCCTGCTGCCGCCCCGGCCGCCGGTGCGCTCGCTCCAGCGTGGCCAGAATTACGACTGGTCGGCGGAGGTCGACACCGCGGTGACCGGACAGGCGCTGCGGGTATTCGAGGACCTCGACGACTCCCAGCTCGCCGAGATCCTGGTCCACAGCCACATCATCGACGTGGCGCCCGGCGACTACCTGATCCGCCGGGGCCAGGTGACACGCACGATGTACGTGCTGCTCGGCGGCGGGCTGCAGTACTGGTCCGGCCAGCGGCACCTGGCGGACGCCGAGATCGGCGAGGTCGCGGGGGACGTCGCCTTCCTGCTGCGGACCTACCGGACCATCGACGTGATCGCGGGCCCGGCCGGCGCGCGGGTGCTGAGCCTCAACGAGCCCGCGCTGCGGACCGTCATGGAGTCGCACTCCCGGACGGCGGCCATCTTCCTGCTCAACCTGTGCCGGATGCTGGCCAGGCGCGTCGCGGCACGGTCCTGAGGAGCTCACACCGGTCGCGCGCGAGCTGGCCTCCGGGCTGCCCGCGGCCGGCTGACCACGGGGTGCCGGCTAACCAGTGCCGAGCCTGGTGGAGACGACGTCGTCGGCGCCTCCCATGCTCTCGGGATTGCCGGTCACGGCGGCCAGGAATTCCTCGCGGGACAAGATCCTGACCTCCAGGTGGCTGGTGGCGGTGACGGTGGCGGTCCGCGGGATGCGCCGGAGCAGGGCGATCTCTCCGAAGGAGTCCGGCGCGCGCATCTCGTTCAGCGGCCGGCCGCCCTTGGACGCGCGGGCCTGGCCCGCGGCGATCAGGTAGAACAGGTCGCCGGGGTCGCCCTCCCTGATGACCACGTCCCCGGGCTCGTAGCTGGCCGGCCGGAGTTCGGCGGCCAGGTGCTCGGTGACCGCC
>JASHTQ010000502.1 GCA_030040475.1 Streptosporangiaceae bacterium | reverse complement strand
GCCCAGGTCAGGACCGTCGAGGTACCCGCCTTCGGCCAGGTCTCTGCCGACGGCCAGGGAGTGCTGACCGCCAGCCCCGACGGCCGCCTGTACGTGGCCGCGGGGATCACGGTCGCCGTGGTAGACCCGTCGAGCGGCCAGGTGATCCGGCGTTTCGACCTGACCGCCGGGACGGCAAGCTCGGTCGCGGTCTCGCCCGACGGCAGCACGCTGTACGTCGGCGTCGGCTCCTTCCAGCTGCTGGTCTACGACGTGGGCAGCGGCACAGAGAAGGGCTCCTCGACGATGAACATCGGCGGCTCCGGCGGGAACCTGGTCGCGACCTCGGGCGGCGTCTGGGGCACGACCGGGGTGGGCATGAGCGAGTGGGTCTGGTTCGCCCCGGACGGTGACCTCCGCTTCGTCCACCGCGAGAGCACCGGCGCGGGCGGCGGCCTCGACTCGCTGCCCAGTTACTCCGGCGGCGTGGTCTGGATCGGCGGCAGCCACACCGTCGAGTGCGCCAACCCGGCCAACGGCCAGGCGCTAGCCACCGCCACCATCCCCACCGACAACGGCGTGGTGGAGTACTTCGGCAGCCCGACCGTCACCGACGGCCACGCCTACGCCTACTACCAGGACAGCAACTCCCAGCAATCGGGCCTGGCCCAGCTGACCCCCCCAGCCGCCTGCGGCCAAACCCAACCCCAGGGCTCCTAGCCCTCCGCGTCCACCAGCACCCGCCCGGGCCCGGCACCCGCCCGGGCCCGGTCCTTTCCGGGTCCGGCACCCGCCCGGGCCTGCCACCCGCCGGACCCGGGCGGCACGCGTACCCGCCCTTCCCGCACACCCCGGAAGTCACCAGACCTGGTCCCTCTGGGTCCGGTGGTGCGGATGCGAGTGGTGTTACGTAAGCGTCCAGCGATGCAAACCGTCTGGCCTACCCAAGCCCCCGGCAAGCCTGTTCCGGCCGGCACGTTGGACCATTGAGCCGGCTATAGCCGGCACGCTGGACCATTGAGCCGGCTACGGCCTGGTGGCTCAGTGACTACAGAGGCAGATGCGGCTGACGGCAGCGGTACGGCCCTCAGCCGTCCGTGACCCGCTCCGCGGCCGGGGGCGGGCCAGGCGGTGTCCCGTCGCCGAACGGCCGGCCGCCGAGTTCCTCCCGGTGGTGCGGCTCATGCCAGCCGGACAGGTCGGGTCCGGCCGGTACGATCTGCGATGGGTTCAGGTTGGTGTGCACGCGGTAGTAGTGCTGCTTGGTCTGGGTGAAGTTGATCGTGTCGCCGAAGCCCGGCGTCTGGAACAGGTCGCGGGCGTACGCCCACAGCACGGGCATCTCGGTGATCTTGTTCCGGTTGCACTTGAAATGGCCGTGGTAGACGGCGTCGAATCTGACCAGGGTGGGCCAGAGCCGGACGTCGGCCTCGGTGATCGTGTCGCCGACCAGGTAGCGCCGGGTGGCGAGGCGCTCGGACAGCGAGTCAAGCCGGGCGAACAGGGCGCGGTAGGCCTCCTCGTAGGCCGCCTGGGTGCTCGCGAACCCGCACCGGTACACGCCGTTGTTGACGTCGGTGTAGATCCCGGCGCTGACCTCCTCGATCTCCTCGCGCAGCCGCTCCGGGTACAGGTCGGGCGCGCCTGCCCTGTGATAGGCCGTCCACTCGTGCTCCATGTCCATGGTGATCTGCCGGAAGTCCGCGGTCACCACCGCGCCGGCCGGGATGTCCACGACCGCGGGGACCGTGACCCCCCGGTCGTACCCCGGCACCGCCTTCTCGAAGGCCTCCCGCAGCCAGTGGATGCCGAGCACCGGGTCCACCTCGCCGGGATCCAGGTCGAACGTCCAGCTCCGCCAGTCGTGCTCGGGCCCGCAGATGCCCATGGACAGCGCGGGCTCGAGGCCGAGCAGCCGCCGAACGATCATCGTGCGGTTCGCCCACGGGCAGGCCCGCGCCACGACCAGCCGGTAGCGCCCGGCCGCCACCGGGAACGTGCCGTCCCGCCCGCCGGCCGAGAACCGCCCGTCCAGGTAACGGGTATCCCTTACGAACTCTCCGGTGCTCACCCTGCCGACGCTACCTCACACCCGGCCGCCGCCCCAGACCCGCCGCCGGTACCCGGGTCGGCGGCCCGGCGAGCGGCGCCAATGATCGCACCGTGCACGAGCAGGAGTGAGGGCTGAGTCACAGTCGAGTTTCTCATGTTGATACTGGTACAACGAGTTAGGTTAGCCTAAGCTAAGCTCTCTGCGGGACCGGCCATGACATCCGAGCCATGACGGCCGCCGAGGAGGGGCAGATGACCAACCCGACCACGACCACCCGCCTGACCAGGCGCGCCGCGCCGGGCATCGCAGCGCCCGGGCTCATCGCGGCGGGCCTGCTGACGGTGGTCCTGTGCTCGTGCGGCTCATCGGCACACTCGGCGGTGGCGGCGGCCACCCAGAATACCTGCCAGCAGGTCAGCGCGGTCCTCAGCGACGGCCCGGACCCGGATGCCGACCCGGTCGGCTACGCCGAGGCGCAGATCGACCCGCTCCGCCAGATCAGCACCTCGGACCAGGCCCTGCATCGCGCCATCGGCCAGCTCGCCGACGCCTACCAGGAGTTCTACGAAAGCAACGGCACCAGCGGCACGGCCAAGCAGGCCGTCGCCGCGGCCAGCAAGAAGGTCGACTCGATCTGCCCCGGAGCCACCTCATGACCCGCCGCCCCGCGACCCGCCGCCCGAAGACCCGCCGCCGCGTCGCCGTCGCGGTCACCGCCCTCGCGGCGGCGCTGACCGCCGCCGGGCTGCTCGCAGGCTGCAGCTCGGCGTCATCAGGCCCCTCGATCACCCTGTACAGCGGCCAGCACGAGCAGACCGCGGACGGCCTCGTGGCCGCCTTCGAGCAGCAGACGGGGATCACCGTCAACATCAGGAACGACGACGAGGACACCCTCGCCAACCTGATCGCGCTGCAGGGCTCGCACTCCCCGGCCGACGTCTTCTACACGGAGAACTCGCCGCCGCTTGAGTTCCTCCAGGAAAAGGGCCTGCTGTCCGCGGTCGACCCATCCACGCTCGACGAGGCGACCGCCAAGTACAACTCCCCCCAGGGAGACTGGGTCGGAGTGTCGGCCCGGGTCAGCGTGATCATCTACAACCCGTCGCTGATCTCAGCAAGCCAGCTGCCGACCACCGTCCTCCAGCTCGCCAACCCGAGGTACAAGGGCAAGCTCGCCTTCGCCGCGGGCGAGACCGACTTCCAGCCGATCGTCACCTCGGTGGAGCGGGCCTACGGCAAGGCGGCCACGCTCAGCTGGCTCGAGGGCATCAAATCCAACGCGGCGGCGCACATCGTTCCGGATAACGAGACGATCGCCGACGAGGTGAACCGCGGCCAGGTAGCCTTCGGCGTCATCAACCAGTACTACTGGTACCGGCTGCAGGCCGAGATCGGGAAGGCGGGGATGCACTCGCAGATCACCCACTTCGCCCCGCACGACCCCGGCTACGTCATCGACGTCTCCGGCGCGGCCGTGCTGAAGTCGAGCAAGCACCAGGCGGACGCGCAGAAATTCCTCGCCTTCCTGGTCAGCAGGCAGGGCCAGGAGATTATCGCCCGCGCTTCGGGTAACGAGCAGAGTTATGAGTACCCGCTCGGCTCCGGGGTCACGACGTCGGCCCCGGAGACGCCATTCGACCAGCTGCAGCCCTACCCGATCACGATTGCCGAGCTCGGCGACGGCTCGGCGGCCATCGCCCTGCTCCGCCAGGTAGGCCTGCTGTGACCGCCGCACCAGCCCCGGCGCCAACGCCGGAGCCAGGAACGATGCGCTGATGGCCACGGGAACGCTGACCGAGCG